>NZ_JBAGKC010000019.1:0-135946 GCF_037034245.1 Streptomyces sp. CA2R106 | reverse complement strand
GTCAGTTGTGGCTGTAGGCGACCAGCGAGATGCCCACGTAGTGGACGATGAACGCCACCAGCGTGAAGGAGTGGAAGACCTCGTGGAAGCCGAACCAGCGCGGTGAGGGGTTCGGGCGCTTGAAGCCGTAGACCGCCGCGCCCGTGCTGTAGAGGATGCCGCCGACGACCACGCAGACCATCACCGCGACCCCGCCGGTGCGCAGGAAGTCCGGCAGGAAGAAGACGGCGACCCAGCCGAGCGCGATGTAGCAGGGCGTGTAGAGCCAGCGCGGGGCGCCGACCCAGAAGACCCGGAAGGCGATGCCGGCCAGCGCGCCGGCCCACACCAGCCAGAGCAGGAGTTCGGAGGTGCCTCCCGGCAGCAGCAGGATCGTCAGGGGGGTGTAGGTGCCCGCGATGATCAGGAAGATGTTCGCATGGTCAAGTCGTCGCAAAATTCCGGCGCCCCGCGGCCCCCAGTTGCCGCGGTGGTAGAGCGCGCTGACGCCGAAGAGCGCGCAGGCGGTGACGGTGAAGACGGCGCAGGCGATCCGTCCCCTGGTGCTCTGCGCGAAGGCGGTGAGCACGACGCCGGAAATCAGGACAGCGGGGAACATTCCCGCATGCAGCCACCCTCTGAGCTTGGGTTTCGTCAGGGCGGGCAGTCCGACCGGAACAACGGCGGAGCGGGCGTCGTCGGTCTCGTCGACAGCGGTCATGTCGCGGATACTACCTACGAGATCGTAAGTTACTCGTAAGTAACATTACCGCCCTCCGAGTGGTGATGGTCACGCTGCGTGCCCTGGACGGAATCATTTGATGAGGGACATACTCATTTGAGTGCGGTCGGCACCGGATGAGCACACCACGAACGCGTCCGGGCCGCAGCCCCCAAGGGGCCGAGACAACACCCTCACACCACGCCGGTCTGTGCGGACCCGGCGGGACGGAGCGATCGTGGCGCGCGGTAATACGGCTCCCACCAACCATCAGGAACTGATCGACTGGGTCGGCGAGATCGCCGACCTCACCCAGCCCGACGAGGTCGTCTGGTGCGACGGCTCGGAGGAGGAGTACCACCGCCTCGCCGGTGAACTCGTCGCCAAGGGCACCTTCACCAAGCTCGACCCGGCCCTGCGCCCCAACTCGTACTACGCGGCGTCCGACCCCACGGACGTGGCGCGGGTCGAGGACCGGACCTTCATCTGCTCGCGGCGCGAGGCCGACGCGGGCCCGACGAACCACTGGAAGGCGCCCGCCGAGATGCGGGAGATCTTCACCGGCGCCCCCGGCAGCGGCGAGGGCGGGCTGTTCCGCGGCGCCATGCGCGGCCGGACCATGTACGTGGTGCCGTTCTGCATGGGCCCGCTCGGCTCGGAGCTGTCGGCGATGGGCGTGGAGCTCACCGACTCCGCCTACGTCGCGGTGTCGATGCGCACCATGACCCGGATGGGCCGCCCGGTGCTCGACGCGCTGGGCACCGACGGCGCCTTCGTCAAGGCCGTGCACTCCGTCGGCGCCCCGCTCACCGACGGCCGGACCGACGTGCCGTGGCCGTGCAACAGCACGAAGTACATCTCGCACTTCCCCGAGGACCGCGAGATCTGGTCCTACGGCTCCGGCTACGGCGGCAACGCCCTGCTCGGCAAGAAGTGCTACGCGCTGCGGATCGCCTCGGTGATGGCCCGCGACGAGGGCTGGCTCGCCGAGCACATGCTGATCCTGAAGCTCACCCCGCCGCGCGGGGAGGCGAAGTACGTCGCCGCGGCCTTCCCGTCGGCCTGCGGCAAGACCAACCTCGCCATGCTGGAGCCGACCGTCGCCGGCTGGAGCGTGGAGACCATCGGCGACGACATCGCCTGGATGCGGTTCGGCGCGGACGGCCGGCTGTACGCGATCAACCCCGAGGCCGGCTTCTTCGGCGTCGCCCCCGGCACCGGCGAGCACACCAACGCCAACGCGATGAAGACGATGTACGGCAACGCGGTCTTCACCAACGTCGCGCTCACCGACGACGGCGACGTGTGGTGGGAGGGCATGACCGAGCAGCCGCCGGCCCACCTCACCGACTGGAAGGGCGAGGACTGGACGCCGGAGCGCGGCACCCCGGCCGCCCACCCCAACGCCCGCTTCACGGTGCCGGCCGCCCAGTGCCCGATCATCGCGCCGGAGTGGGAGGACCCGCGCGGGGTGCCGATCTCCGCGATCCTCTTCGGCGGCCGCCGCGCCTCGGCGGTGCCGCTGGTCACCGAGTCCTTCGACTGGCAGCACGGCGTCTTCCTCGGCGCCAACGTCGCCAGCGAGAAGACCGCGGCCGCCGAGGGCAAGGTCGGTGAGCTGCGCCGGGACCCGTTCGCGATGCTGCCGTTCTGCGGCTACAACATGGGCGACTACTTCGCCCACTGGCTCAAGCTCGGCAAGGAGCACGACCCGGCGAAGCTGCCGAAGATCTACTACGTCAACTGGTTCCGCAAGGACGCGGCCGGGCGCTTCGTGTGGCCCGGGTTCGGCGAGAACAGCCGGGTGCTGAAGTGGATCGTGCAGCGGCTCAACGGCGAGGCCGACGGGGTGCGCACCCCGATCGGGGTGCTGCCGGCCGACGGCTCCCTCGACCTGGACGGCCTGGGCCTGACCGCGGACGACGTGGAACTGCTGCTGAGCGTCGACCGCGAGGTGTGGCGGGAGGAGGCGGCGCTGATCCCGGCCCACCTGGAGACCTTCGGCGCCCACGCGCCCACCGAGCTGTGGGAGGAGTACAAGGCCCTGGTCTCGCGCCTGGGCTGAGCGGTCACCCGGGCCGACCGGTCGGGGGCGCGGGGCAGCCGCCCCGCGCCCCACCGGGGCGGGGACGAGCGCTACGGCTGGCTGTAGCCGTCGAGGAAGCGGCCGATCCGGCCGACCGCCTCGCGCAGGTCCTCCGCGCGCGGCAGCGTGACGATACGGAAGTGGTCCGGCTCCATCCAGTTGAACCCGGTGCCGTGCACGATCATGATCTTCTCCGCGCGCAGCAGGTCCAGCACCATCTGCCGGTCGTCCTTGATCTTGTACACCTGCGGGTCCAGCCGCGGGAAGGCGTACAGCGCGCCCTTGGGCTTCACGCACGTGACGCCCGGGATCTCCAGCAGCGCCTCGTAGGTCGCGTCGCGCTGGGCCAGCAGCCGGCCGCCGGGCAGCACCAGCGAGTTGATCGACTGGTGGCCGCCGAGCGCGGTCGCGATGGCGTGCTGCGCGGGCATGTTCGCGCACAGCCGCATGTTCGCCAGGATCGTCAGGCCCTCGATGTAGCTGGCCGCGTCCTTCTTCGGGCCGCACACCGCGAGCCAGCCGCTGCGGAAGCCGGCCACCCGGTACGCCTTGGACAGGCCGTTGAAGGTGAGGGTGAGCAGGTCGGGGGCGATAGCCGCGGTCGGGGTGTGGGTCGCGTCGTCGTAGAGGATCTTGTCGTAGATCTCGTCGGAGCAGACCACCAGGCGGTGGCGGCGGGCGATGTCGGTGATGCCGCGCAGCAGCTCGTCGTCGTAGACCGCGCCGGTCGGGTTGTTCGGGTTGATCACCACGATCGCCTTGGTGCGGTCGGTGACCTTGCGCTCGATGTCGGCGAGGTCCGGCATCCAGTCGGACTGCTCGTCGCAGCGGTAGTGCACCGCGGTGCCGCCGGCCAGCGAGACCGAGGCGGTCCACAGCGGGTAGTCGGGGGCGGGGACCAGCACCTCGTCGCCGTCGTCGAGCATCGCCTGCATCGACATCTGGATCAGTTCGGAGACGCCGTTGCCGAGGTAGATGTCCTCGACGTCCAGCGGGATGCCCTTGGTCTGGTAGTGCTGCATGACCGCGCGCCGCGCCGACAGCAGCCCCTTCGCGTCCCCGTAGCCGTGCGCGTCACCCAGGGTGCGCAGCATGTCCTCGAGGATCTCCGGCGGGCAGTCGAACCCGAACGGCGCCGGGTTGCCGGTGTTCAGCTTCAGGATGCGGTGCCCGGCCGCCTCCAGCCGCATCGCCTCCTCAAGAACCGGACCCCGGATCTCATAACAGACGTTCGCGAGCTTCGTGGACTGGATCACCTGCATGCCGGTCACCTTACGGCGGGGTGGGCGCGACCGCGCGGTGTTTTCCACCACGTGGACGGGGAGGGGTGCCCGGGGGTGCCCGGGGGCGCACGGAGGTGCCCGGGGTGCTCGGGGGCCGGCGGGCGGGCGGCCGCGAGGGCGCGGCGCGGATTTCGCCGAGGCGGGCCCGCGGCGGCGGCCGGACTGGGAGACTTCGGGCATGGCGCAGCAACCGTGGCCCACCCCGCCGCTCGCCGTGCCCGGCACCCTGCGCAGGGGGGAGGGCGCCCTCGGCGGACTGGTGCTGCTCAACGACGAACCGGTCTCCGGCGCCGACGACGACGAACTGGGCGCCCGCTGGGCGGCCGAGCAGCTGTCCGCGCTGCTGCTCGCCTCCCGGCACGCCACGCCCTTCACCCTCGCGGTGGACGGCGGCTGGGGGATGGGCAAGAGCAGCCTGATGCGGCTGGTCGACGGCCGGCTGAAGCACACCGACGGCGTGCACACCGTCTGGTACAACGCCTGGAGCGCCACCGGCGCCGACGCGCTCGAAGGGCTGATCAAGTCCGTACTGGCGCAGCTCGACCCGAACATCCTGCGCCGCACGCTGCGCCGGCTGCGCAGCGGCAGCGGCCCGGCCCGGCTGCTGCGCGCGCTCACGCTGCTGCTCGCGGCGCCGCTGGGGGTGGCCGGGATGGTGGACGGGCTGTGGCGCGCGCTGTCCGCGGACGCCACCGCGCGCAACCAGATGCGGGAGGCGCTGCGCGTGATGCTCGCGGACTGGACGGCCGTGCCGCGCCGGGGCGGCCCAGGCCGGCTGCTGGTGGTCTTCATCGACGACCTCGACCGGTGCTCCCAGGAGACCGTGCTCGCGCTGTGCGAGGCGCTCAAGGTCTACCTGGACGTGCCCGGGCTCGCCTTCGTGATCGGCTGCGACGCGGAGGCGATGAACGAGGACGGCATGCTGCGCAACCTCACCCCGGCCGGCGCCGCCTTCATGGAGAAGATCTTCCAGACCACCTACCGCATCCCCGCGCCCGGCAACCGCGACATCCAGCACTACGTTCAGCGGTGCGCCCGGCGGGCCGGGATCGCCGACCTGCTCGACCAGGACCAGCGGCTGGTGGAGCTGATCGCCTACCGGGTCGCCCGCAACCCGCGCCGGGTCAAGCGCCTGGTCAACGGGCTGCTGCTGGAGGCGAACCTCAATCCTATCTGGTCCGGCCTCGGCACCGAGGCGGTGCTGCGCACCCTGCTGATCCAGCAGCTCTACATCGACTTCTACCGGCTGATGACCGTCCAGAACGAGCCCGGCTCGCAGCCCGAGGTGGTCGAGACCTTCTTCTCCTACTGCGAGGTCCGCACGCTGCTGCGGGCCGGGGCGGGGTGGACGACGGGCAGCGAGCGGCTGCTGGCGGACTTCCTCGGCCCGCACTCGGTGGCGCTGCCGGCGGAGAACGACCAGGCCGAGCGCGAGACCTCGCTGCGGCTGCTGGAGCGCGAACTGCCGGAGAGCTTCCCGGTGCTGGCCGCCGATCCGGCGTTCGTGTCGCTGCTGCGGGGGCTGCGGATGCTCGAGGGTTCGGACCTGGTGTTCCAGCGCCTGCGGGAGGGGGTCGACCGCCCGTCGCCGCCGGAGCAGGCGCCGTACGGGCAGGCGCCGTACGGGCAGGTGGCGCAACAGCGCCCGGAGGGGCCGCAACCGCCGTTTCCGCAGCAGCAACAGCCGTACGGACAAGGGCAGTTCGGGCCGCCGGAGGCGGCGTCGGCGCGGCCGGGCGGAGTGCCGGCGCAGGCGGCCGGGGAGGAGCGCTCCGGCGGGGCCGCGCCGCCGTCGGGCGGTGAACAGACCCCGGACTGGGGTGCGTTGACCGCGGGGGCGGCCGGGCCGACGGGCTCACCGTACGGGGCGCAGCGGTCCGATCCGGGCGGTGCGCCGCAACAGGGCGCGGCCCGGCCGGCCGGGCCGGCCGACCCGGTCAGCCCGGCGCTCGACCAGCAGGGCGCCGGGGGCTACCCCGCGGCCTACCCGCAGTCCGGCTACGGCGGGCGCGCGGCGTCGCCGCCGCGGTCGCAGCCGGAGGCGCGGGGCGGGCCGCCGCCGGTCGTGGTGCTGGTCGGCTTCACCGGCGAGGCGGCGGGGTCGGTCGGGTTCGCGCTGCAACGCAGCGGGCTGAGCCAGGAGTTCGCCTTCAACCAGGTGCTGTGGGACGACTGGCTCGCGCGCCGCCCGGCCGCGGTGCTGTGCCACGTGGCCGCGTTCGGCCTGCGCGGCCACGGCTTCGAGCTGATCGAGGCGGCCCGGCGGGACCAGGACTACCAGGGCGCGGTCGTCTTCTACAGCCCGACCCTCACCCCGAACGAGCGGCTTCGGGCCGAACACCTCGGCGCCCGCATCACCAGCGACCCCGACCAGGCCGCCCAACTCCTCCTGACCGCCCTCTCCGCCCCACCCCCCGCCCCCTCCACCGGCTCGGGTTGACCAAGGGTGCCTACGTCTTCACGGGCACTGTCGCCGTTGCCCCGACTCGGCTGTGGTTCAGGCCCTGACGGGCCGGCTCCGTCAACGGGCCTCCAGCTCTTCGGCTCGCTGCGTGAGCTCCTCGACAGGATCGCGTCCGCATCGGCGAACGTCAGATCTTCGACAAAGTAGTGCTCGCGGTGCTCCTGACCACATGCCGGGGTCGGACCGTACTCGTCACCGTAAAGGCACCGGGCGTGTTCGGTGAGCGTGCCGTGCATGCGCTGCACCTAAGGCGTCATGATCCGCCGGACGGAATCTGGCCCCACCAGGGGCCTCATGCGGCGTGGGCGATGAACTCGACGGTGGAGGTGCCACCGTCAAGAGCGATGTTGAGCGACGCGTCGAGCGCCTCGGCCAGGCGGGCAAGCAGCGGAAGGGTGGGCACGGTGCCGCCGAGTTCGAGCTTCGACACCTGCGGTTGCGTCATGCGTGCCCGCCTGGCGAGTTCGGTCTGGGACATACCCAACTCGGTCCGTCGGTCGTACACCGCTTGTCCGAGGTCGAAGGCCATCCGGATCTCGGCGCGCATCGCCTCCACCTCGGGGGGCTCGGTGCCGCCTTCCACGGTCTTCCGCTCGCGGGCGAGTTTCCATCGAGCGTGGTTCACAGGTCCTCTCCCTTCGTGACGTCGCGAGTGAACTCGTCGTGGGCTGTGTGGCGCTCGGTCTCACAGAGCTTTCTGGCCTGCTTGGCGCGATCCACTTCCGTATCCTCCCGCATCCGCGTCTTGCGGAACACGGTCAGCAGCACGATCCGGCGATCAGGGGCAAGCCAGTAGGTCAGACGGACGGCGTTGCCGTCATGACCGAGGCTGAATCGGAGTTCACGCAAGCCGTCACCCATATGGGCAAGCGGATGCGAACGGCCGGGACCGATGGCCTCGGTGAGCATCAGGCCGCGCGTAGCTCGGCAGCCCACTGCAAGGCGACGCGCGGTGCGGGGGTCAGCGGCGGCCGGGGCGGGGTGGGGAGCGGCGGACGGAGCGGCCGGCGAGAACGCCGGTGCGGCGGCCGTCGGACATCACGAAGCGGCCGTCGACCAGCACGTACGGGATGCCCGTGGGCAGGGTGCGCGGGTGGTCGAAGGTGGCGCCGGACGCGACCGTGTCCGGGTCGAAGAGCACCAGGTCGGCGCGGTAGCCGGGGCGGACCAGGCCGCGGTCGGGCAGCCGCAGCCGGGCCGCGGGCCGCCCGCTGAGGTGTGCCACGCACTCCTCCAGCGTCAGCACGCCCAACTCCCGTACGTAGCGGCCGAGGTACTCGGGGAAGGTGCCGTAGGCGCGGGGGTGCGGCTTGGCGCCGCGCAGGATGCCGTCGGAGCCCGCGGTGTGCGCGCGGTGGCGCATCATCGTGCGGACGTTGGACTCGTCGCCGACGTGCTGGAGGATGGTGGTGCCGAGGTGGTCGTCGAGCAGCAGGCGGCGGGCGCCGGGCCAGTCGGCCACCCGGGTGCCGATGCGGGGGGACAGGGCGGGGTTCGCGACGCCCGAGACCTCGATGGTGGACCAGTCGACGGGCACCCCGTGGCAGCCGTCGGAGCCCTCGACCTCCAGGGCCACCCGGATCGCCTCGGCCGTGCGGTCCTCCCGCAGCCGCGCGAGGGTCGCCTCGGGGCCGCCTTCCGCGGCCCAACTGGGCAGCAGGGCCACCAGGGTGGTGCAGCCGGGGGTGTAGGGGTAGGTGTCGAGGGTGATGTCGACGCCGGCGTCCAGGGCCCGGTCGAGCAGGGCGAGCAGTTCGGGGGCGCGGCCGGTGTTCTCGTCGAAGTTCATCGTGGCGTGGGCGAGGTGCAGGGCGCACCCCGACTCGCGGGCGAGCGCGATCATCTCCTCGTACGCGGCCAGCGCGCCCGCGCCGTAGGAGCGGTGGTGCGGGCAGTAGTAGCCGTCGTGGGCGGCCACCACCCGGCACAGTTCGGTCAGTTCGGCGTCGGAGGCGTACATGCCCGGGGTGTAGGTCAGCCCGGAGGACATGCCGACGGCGCCCTCGGCCAGGCCGCGGGCGACCTCCTCCTTCATCCGGTCCAGCTCGCGCCCGGTCGGCGGCCGGTCGGCCCAGCCCATCACCATGGCCCGGACGGTGCCCTGCGGCACCAGGTAGGCGGCGTTGACCGCGATGCCCCGGTCCAGCCGGTCCAGGTACTCGCCGACACCGCGCCAGGTGAAGTCGGCGTCGGAGCCGTAGCCGTTCCACCCGGCGATCTGGGTGCGCAGCTCCTTCAGGGCGAGGTCGTCGACCGGCGCGTACGACAGGCCGTCCTGGCCCAGCACCTCCAGGGTGACGCCCTGCGCGGCCTTCGCCTCGTGGACGGGGTCGGTGAGCAGCGCGAGGTCGCTGTGCGCGTGCATGTCGATGAACCCGGGGGCCAGCGCCAGACCGTGCGCGTCCACCGCGAGCCGCGCGCTCAGCCGGGTCCCGCCGTCGCGCTCCCGCCGGATCTCGGTGATCCGCCCGCCGTCCACGCCGACGTCGGCGACGTACGGGCGGCCACCGGTCCCGTCCACGACCAGCGCTTCGCGAAATACCAGCTCCATGGCCAGCCATCTTGCCTTACATCCGCAAAAGGCCGGATCGGGCCCCCGCGGGTGCGGCCGGGGCGGTCAGCCGGTCCGCCGGCGCCACCGGTCCCGGCGGCGGGGACGGGGACGGTCGGCCGGGGGGAGCAGGCCGTGCGCGCGGAGGTGGGCCTCGAAGGCCGCGGCGTCCGGGTGGGAGCCGCCGGCCGGCAACGGGTGGGCGCGGGCGTAGTCGGTGAAGGCGGACCGGTAGGCGCCCTCGCCGAGGGCGGCGGCGAGCCGCGGGTGGTGGGCGGCCGCGGTGCGGGCCCGCTTGGCGAGGAGGGCGCGGGCCTGGACGGCGAGCCGCTGCCGGTCGAAGCCGTCGGGTGGGGATGCGCCGGCCACGAGGCAGGCGAGCAGGGCGTGCTGGGCCGCGGCCAGGGCGGTGCGCGCGTCGTCCGGGTCGTCCGGGTCGTGCGGGTCGTGCGCGTCGTGGGACGGGCCGCACGCCCGGTCGGGGCCGTACGGCTCAGCGGGCACGGCCGGCTCCGGTGACGGCGGTGCGGATCGCGGCCAGTTCGGCGGCGAGCTCGGCGTCGGCCGGGTAGGCGCCGTCGCGCTCCAGCAGCACTCCGGGGACACGGGTCCGCGACGCCAGTTCGGCGAGCACCTCGAGAACGGGCGCGGTCACCGGGTGGGTGTGCGTGTCGTGCCAGATGCCGTCACGCTCCGCGCCACCGGCCACGTGCACGTATCCGAGCCGGTCCAGGGGGAGTTCGTCGAGCACGGCCCGCGGGTCGATGCCGAGGTTGACGTGCGCGGTATGCAGGTTGGCCACGTCGACCAGCAGCAACGCACCGGTACGCTCGGTGAGTTCGGCCAGGAAGCGGCCCTCGGTCAACTCCTCGCCCGGCCAGTGGAACAGCGGTGCGATGTTCTCCAGCGCGAGGGGCACGGGCAGTTCCCTCTGGGCGGCGCGGACGTTCGCCACGACGACGTCGAGTGCCGCACGGGTACGCGGCACCGGCAGCAGGTGACCGGCCTCGAGGCCGCCGGCCCGGGTGAAGGCGATGTGCTCGCTGACCAGCGGGGACCCCAACGCGGCAGCGCAGGAGGCGAGATGGGCCAACCGGACCGGGTCCGGGCGTTCCGCCCCGCCGAGCGACAGCGACACCCCGTGCGGGACCACCGGGATGCCGCGCTCGCGCAGCGCCCGCAGAGAGTCCGGCAGCCGGCCCGGGGCGAGGTTCTCCGCGACCGCCTCGACGAACTCCACCCCGGCCAGCCGCTCCACGGCCAGGTCGATCGCCGGTCGCCATCCGATGCCGTAGCCCAGACGCGGCGCTTCGGCGTAGGCTGCCGCGCCGGTCATCCGCCGCACCCCCCGCAGCCGCCCCCACCGCATCCGCCGCCACCGCAGCTGCTCCCGCCACAACTGCTGCCGCCGCCGGAGGAAGACATCGACACGCTGCCGTACAGCGCCGTGCGCAGTTCCGTGTCGGCCAGGCCGACGGCGCCGAACGCCGCCACGCCCAGGACGACGGCCGGCGTCGAAGCGGGGTAGCCGCCGCCGTAGTTGCCGAAGAGCAGCGGAGACGGGAGATCGGCGGGGCCGCCGCCGGCCAGCGCCCGTAACTGCCGCCCGGCGGCGGTCAGCCGGGGGAATCGGGCACCCAGCAGCACGAGCGCCGCGACCAGGGCGATCAACTCGACGCACAGCAGTATCACCGGCCGCCCGGTCGCGATCCCGTGGACCAGGCGCACCACGCCCAGCACGAGGACCGCGGCGGGCGCCAGCAGCGCCCGCCGAGCCCGTTTCCGCTGACGGCCGCCCAGCACCAGGCCCTGCCCGACTGCCTCGTCGTGCACGGAGCGCACGGCGGCGCTGTCACCCGCCCGTGCGCGGACGCCGTGCAGATCCGCACCGTCCAGCGCCGTGATCGCCGACAGCACCGCCTGCTGCACGGGTTCGGCGGCCGTCGCGCCGGACACGGGCCTGATCCGGTGGTCGCGACTGACCCGGACCTGCCCGGCGGCCAGGAGCGCCTGCACGGCGGTGTCCACCACGCGCTTCCCGCCACCGCTGACCAGTGCGAGCGTGTACACGTCACTCCGAGTGCCGACGGGTCGCCCGGTATGCGCGCGGGCCGTACGCAGCGGCGACCACAGCAGCGGCACCGCCGCCACCGCCACGACCGCCAGTACGCCGTAGAGCGCCAGGAACTGCGGGCCGCTCAGGCCCCACGACTGATGCTGCATACCGACCTCCATGACGGAGCCCCCCGGGCTGCTGTCAGCAACCACGCCCGGTCGCGCCGCGCCGGTTCCCCCCGGCGGCGGACGGGGCGCCACGCGGCGGCGTCAGAAGTACGTGCGGACGTACGACGTGACCGTGCCGTCCGCCCGGGCGACCGGGATGAGCACCCACTTGTCGAAGGTGGTGCACGGGTGGGACACGCCCAGCGCCACCCAGTCGCCGACCTCCAGGCCGTCCCCGGGCGGCACCCGCAACCAGGCGTGCTGGTCGGAGAGCTTGACCACCTCCAGCCCCTCCGGCGCGGCGCGGGTCGAGCCGTCGCGGGCCGAGCGGACCGTGCGGGGCGCGGGCAGCCCGAGGTCGTAAGGGGCGTCGCGCTTGCCGGCGTTGAGGAACGCCTGGTCCGGCGCGGGCCGGGAGACCACCTGCGCCCACAGCCGGAAGGCCGGTTGCAGGTCGCCGTCGGCGGGCACCCGGTTGAAGGGGGTGATCCGCCGGTAGTGGTCGTCGTCATGGGTGACGTACGCGCCCGAGCGCAGCAGCCGCAGCACCGGGCGGGACAGCTCCGGGACGTCGGCCAGGACGTCGGCGACCGCGTCGAACCACGCCGAGCCGCCCGCGCTGACGATGATCTCCTCGGCGTCCGCGAAGTGTCCGGCCCGGTCGAGCGCGGCCGCGAGCGCCACCAGCCGGTTCAGGTAGTCCCGGACCCGCTCGGGGTCGGCCGCCGGCACCTCGCCCTCGTAGCCGGCCACGCCCACCAGGCGCAGCGCGCCCGCCGCCGACACCGCCGCCGCGACGGCCTGCGCCTCGCGGTCGGTGCGCACCCCGGTCCGCGCGCCCTGCCCGGCGCCCAGCTCCACCACCACGTCCAGCCGCCGCCGTACCCCGGCCGCGCGCAGCTCGGCGTCCATCAGCTCGACCGCGCGCAGCGAGTCGACGTAGGCGACGAAGGTGAAGTCCGGGTCGGCGTCCAGTTCGGCGCCGACCCAGCGCAGCGCGGCCGCGTCGACCAGCTGGTTGGCCAGGAAGATCCGCGGCACCCCGAACGCCCGTGCCACCCGCACCTGGTGGGGTACGGCCAGGGTGATCCCCCAGGCGCCGCGGGCGAGTTGGCGGGCGAACAGCTGCGGGGCCATCGACGTCTTGCCGTGCGGGGCGAAGGCCAGCCCGTACCGGGCGGTGTACTCCTCCAGCGCGGCCAGGTTGTGCTCCAGGGCCTCCTCGGACAGCACGAGCAGCGGGGTGGTGAAGCCGCCGCCGAACAGGTCGCGGCGCTGCGCGGCCAGTTCGCCCACGGTCAGCCCCTCGGCGTCCGGCGGCAGGCCCTTGAACCGGTGGTCGACCCGCTCGCCGTCCAGCGCCGCGACCTGCTCGTCGATGTCCATCCACCCTCCCGGGAGGCGCTCCGGCGGTGCCGGCGTCTCGTCGTACCGCCGTTGCGCTGTGTGCAACGGCCGTTGCGTATCTTGTCCTCCGTTGTCTAACATCCTGGTCGGCGCGAGGTCAACGGGCGCCGAGGACCGGCCGCCCGCCGCCCCGACGAGAACGGAGACCCGCGTGAGCGCACCGCCGAGCACCGAACGCGTCGACGTGGTGTGCCTGGGCGAGTCCATGGTCACCTTCGTGCCCTCCCGGCCCGGCCCGCTCGCCGACGTCCCCTCCTTCGACCGGGCCATCGGCGGCGCGGAGTCCAACGTGGCCTGCACGCTCGCCCGCGCCGGGCACGCCACCAGCTGGGTGAGCCGGGTCGGCGCGGACGGCTTCGGCGACCACCTGGTGGACACCATCGCCGCGGCGGGCGTGGACGTCGGCGCGGTGCAGCGCGACCCGCACCGGCCCACCGGCGTCTACTTCCGCACCGCGCAGGAGCGCGCCACCACCCTCGACCGCCGCGCCGGCCGCGCCGAGGTCGTCTACTACCGCAAGGGCTCGGCGGCCTCCGCGCTGTCGCCCGCGCTGGTGCGCCGCCGCGACGTGTGGGCCGGCCGGGTGCTGCACCTGACCGGCATCACCGGCGCGCTCTCGGCGACCTGCCAGGCCCTGATGACCCGCCTCACCCACCGCGAACCCGGCCGCCCGCTGGTCTCCTTCGACGTCAACCACCGCCCCGCGCTGTGGCGGGACGCCGACCCCTGGCGGCTGGCCGACCTCGCCCGCGGCTGCGACCTGGTCTTCGTCGGGGAGGACGAGGCCCAGGCGGCCTGGGGCCTGCCCGACGCGGACGCGGTACGGGCCGCGCTGCCGGAGCCGGCGGTGCTGGTGGTCAAGCAGGGCGCCGCCGGGGCCACGGTGTTCGTCGCGCAGCAGTCCCGGCTGCCCGCGGAACTGGCCGGCCTGGGCTCGGCCGACGGGCCGGAAGGAGCCGCCCGGCCGCACACCGCGGCCGGCGGCGGTGTGCGGCTGCACGTGCCCGCACCGGCCGTGGACGTGGTCGCGCACGTCGGCGCGGGCGACGCCTTCGCCGCCGGGTTCCTGTCGGCGACGCTGCGCGGGTTGCCGCTGCGCGACCGGATGCGCCACGGCCACCTGCTGGCCGCCGCGGCACTGACCGTGCCCGACGACCTCGCGGTGCCGCCGCCGCGGGCGCGCTGCGACGCGCTGGCGGCGCTCGACGACGAGGCGTGGGCCGGGCTGCGGCTGGGCCCGGGGTGGACCCGGGCGGCGGCCGCGGGGGTGCCGGGATGAGCCAGACCGTGGACCGGGCGCTGAGCATCCTGCCGCTGCTCGCCGAGGGACCGGCCGGCCTGGAACAGGTCGCCACCCGGCTGGGCGTGCACAAGTCGACCGCGCTGCGGCTGCTGCGCACCCTGCACGAGCACGGCCTCGTCTACCGCCAGCAGGACCAGCGCTACCGGCTCGGCGCCCGCCTGTTCGCACTCGCCCAGCAGGCCGTCGAAGCGCTGGACATCCGCGAGATCGCCCACCCGCACCTGGCCGCGCTCAACGAACGCACCGGCCACACCGTGCACTTGGCGGTGTACGAGCAGGGCGAGGTGGTCTACATCGACAAGGTGGACAGCCGCTACCCGGTGCGGATGTACTCCCGGATCGGCCGCCCGGTCGCCATCACGGTCGCCGCCGTCGCCAAACTGCTGCTGGCCGACCTGCCCGAACCCGAGCGGCGCGCGGTCGCCGAACGGCTGGACTACCCGCGCTACACCGCCCGTTCGACGCCGGACGCGGCCGCGTTCCTCGCGGAGCTGGCCCGGGTGCGCGAGCAGGGCTGGGCGAGCGACCTCGGCGGCCACGAGGAGTCCATCAACTGCGTCGGCGCGCCGATCCACGGCCCCGACGGCCGGGTCTGCGCGGCGATGTCCGTCTCCGCCCCCAACGTGGTGGTCGGCGCCGAGGAGTTGCTGCGGCTGCGCCCGCTGATCCTGCGGACCGCCTACGCGGTGGGGGAGGAGCTGTCCGGCCAGTCGGCCGGCGGCCCGCGCGACGACGACCCAGGCCCCCGCGGCCACCACCTTGACGAAGACGAACCGAGCGACGAGGACACCGACGCATGAGCGACCACCCCAAGACCGCGATCACCCCGCCCACGCACACCGTCCCGCCGGCGAAGTTCTCGCACGGCGTGCGCAAGGGCAACATCCTCCAGGTCGCCGGCCAGGTCGGTTTCCTGCCCGCGGTGGCGGGCCAGGCCCCGACCCCGGCCGGCCCGACGCTGCGCGAGCAGACCCTCCAGACCCTCGCGAACGTGGAAGCGGTGCTCACCGCGGGCGGCGCGAGCTGGGAGGACGTGGTGATGGTCCGCGTCTACCTCACCGACACCGCGCACTTCGCCGAGCTGAACGACCTCTACAACGCCTACTTCGCCGACCTGGAGCAGCCGCCCGCGGCCCGTACGACGGTCTACGTCGGCCTGCCCGCCGGCCTGCTGATCGAGATCGACGCGCTGGCCGTCCTGGGCTGAACCGCCGCGCCGGCCGTCCTGGGCCGAACCGCCGCCCCTGGCAGGGCACCACACGAAGGGAGCGCCCCCCGGCCGGGGGACGCTCCCTTCGCTTCTCTTGCCGCGGGTGGTGCCGGCTACGGCATCGCGTGGACGTGCGCGCCGACCGTGTTCGACCAGGAGTTCCCGTTGGACGCGTCCCAGTTCGTGGACCAGGTCATGGCGCCGCGGATGGTGGGCCACTTGGCCGAGGGGTGGAAGGTGCCGCAGTTGGTGCCGCTGGCCAGGCAGTCGAGCGCGTTGTCGACCACCGTCGGGGAGACGTAGCCGGAGCCGGCCGCGCTGCTGGAGGCCGGGGTACCGATGCCGACCTGGGACGGGTCCAGCCCGGCCTGGATCGCGGTGCAGGCCAGCGTGGTGATGAAGTCCACGCTGCCCTGGCTGTAGACGCCGCCGTCGCAGCCGTTCATCGAACCGCTGTTGTAGTACTGGGTGTTGACGACCGTCAGGATGTCCTTGATCTTCAGCGCGGTGGCCAGGTAGTCACTGGAGGCCGAGAGCATGTCGATGGTCTGCGGCGCCATCGTGATGATCAGGCCGGAACCGGCCTTCGCGCTGAGGTCGCGCAGCGCCTGCGACATGTAGGTGGAGTCGATCCCGTTCTCCAGGTCGATGTCCACGCCGTTGAAGCCGTAGGTCTGCATGAGGCTGTAGACGCTGTCGGCGAAGTTCGTCGCCGAGGCCGAGTCGCGCACCGAGATGGTGCCGTTCTGCCCGCCGACGGAGATCACCACCTTCTTGCCCGCCGCCTGCTTGGCCGCGATGTCCGCCTTGAACTGGGCGTCGCTGTAGTTCAGCGCCGGGTCCAGGGAGAAGGTGACCGCGCCGGGCGTGGTGGTGGCGGTGGCGAAGGCCACGGCGATGATGTCGTACTGGTTCTGCACCTGCGCCAGGGTCTGCACGGCCGCGCCGTTGTCGAAGTCCTGCCAGTAGCCGGTCACCGCGTGCGCGGGGACGTCGGTGGCCGGCGGGTTCGTCGGCGGCGTGGTGGGGGGTGTGGTCGGGGGAGTGGTGGGCGGGGTCGTCGGGGGAGTGGTGGGGGGCGTGGTCGGCGGGGTGGTCGCGGTACCGCCCGGGCCGGTCAGGGTCACGTCGTCGGCGTAGTAGGCGGGTTGGGCGTACCAGCCGTGGGTGTAGACGGTCACCGAGGTGGTGCTCGCGCCGGTGGTGAACTTGACGCTGAGCTGGCTGTAGGAGGAGGCGCTCGGGGTCCAGGTGGACGGGTCGGTGCCGCCGGTGCCGGTCGCGCCGAGGTAGACGTACGACCCCTGCACCCAAGCGCTGAGGGTGTAGGAGGAGTTGGGCTGCACGCTGATCGTCTGCGTGCACTGCCCGGTGTCGCTCGCGGTCGGGGTGGCCTTGAGCGCGCTCGACCCGGAGTGCACGGGGCTGGTGACGACGGCGCCGCTGCCGGCGCTGCACGTCCAGCCCGAAAGCCCGCTCTCGAAGCCGGAGTCGGTGACCAGGTTGGTGTCGGCGGCGGACGCGGCGCCCTGGGTGACGAGTGCGACGCCCGAGCCGATGACGGCGGCGGCGCTGAGCCCGGCGACCAGCCGGCGCCGCAACGTCGCCGCGGACCTCGCATGGCTTGCTGGGTGCTGATTCGCGCGCGATGCACGTTCCACGACTGCCTCCTGGGGGCAAGGAGTTGGGGGGTGGTGGGGTGTGCGGGTGACCCGGTGGCCATCGTTGGCATGGACACAGGTAATAGGGAGAAAGTTGGTCCAGACCAATAAGGTTGTCAAGACCCCTGGTGGACACCGGTCGTTCACGGTTTCCGATCCGCGACTTTCCGCGCTCAACCTGCTACACGTCGATAAGCTGACCACCGCGTACAGCCGGGCGGACCCCCGCTCGACCCGGCCGGCGCACCGCAGATGGGGAGGTGCCGCATGCCGAGCGTCATCACGGTGACCGCGGACGACCTCGCGCTGCCGCTGGAGGAGCACGTGGTGCGCACCTCCGCCGCCTTGGACGCGCACGGCCATCTGATCGCCCTCGCCCCCGCCGAGGCGGACGACCCCGCCCGGCGCCGCATGCACACCGTGCGCTCCGCGCTGGAGGGCGACCGGATCGCCATCGTGCCGCTGACCCTGCCCCCGCTGGCCCGCACCCTGCTCGGCGAGCAACTGCGGCAGCTGTCCGGCACCGACCTGGGCCCCGGCGTGCTGGCCGGCGCCGCCCGCCTGCTCTCGTACTACCTGCACTCCGGCGCGCTGCTGGCCTCCGTCAGCAAGCTGGACCGGGTGCCGGTCGGCGTCGGCAGCCACGTCAAGTCCCTCGTGCCCGGGCGGCACTTCGCGGTGCTCGCCCACCCCGAGCCCTACCTCGGCGAGGCCGACGCGGCCCACGTGCCGCCCGGTCCCTCCTACGCCACGCAGCTCGCGGTGGCCGGCAGCGGCCTGGACCCCGGCTGGGTGGCCGGGCCGCTCGCCGCCGGCTGGCAGACACAGGCCCTTCGGGAGGTGCCGCTGCCCGCCGACTCCGCCCGCTGGTGGGGCACCTCGCGACTGGTCGAGTTCACCGCGTACATCGCCGACGTCGGCATGCTCTACCAGCTCGTCACCTCGGTGCGCCGCGACACCTGCACCTGGTGCGGACTCGAAGTCATCGGCGACCAGTGCCTGTTCTGCGCCACCAAGGTCGGCGAGCGCACCACCCCCGCCCGGCACGCCGCCGCCCGCCCGCCCGACCGGGCCGTGGAGACGCCGCGCCGCCCCCAACTCGAACCCCACAAGCGATAGGTCCACCCGCCCATGAACTCACGTCAGCGCCGTGGCGTCGTCCTCCTGGTGGTCTCCGTGGTCTGCGCGGTCGCCGCCTTCGCCGGGGTGCTCGCCGTCGTCAACAACGCCCGCACCCAGGTGGGCCAGAAGGTGACGGCGTACGAACTGACCGCCGACGTGCCCGCGTACACCGCGCTGGACTCCTCGAAGGTGCGCCGGATATCCATGCCGAAGCGGTGGCTGCCGGACACCGCGGTACGCGACCTCGGCGCGCTCCAGGGGAAGATCGCCGCGGTCGCGCTGAAGAAGGGCTCGCTGCTGGAGTCCGACATGGTCGCCGCGCGGCCCGAACTCAAGCCGGGGCAGATGGAGATCGCCATCATGATCGACGCGGAGACCGGGGTGGCCGGCAAGATCACCCCCGGCGCCAAGGTGAACATCTTCGCCACCTTCGCCGGCCGCAAGGACACCGACCCGGACGTCTCGAAGATCATCGTGGCGAACGCGTCCGTGCTGGACGTCGGCCAGATCAAGGCGTTCGACAAGAACGAGGACGCGCAGCGGCTGTCCGAGGAGGGCGTCCCGATCACCTTCGCACTCGACGCCGCCGACGCCCAACGCGTCGCGTACGCCGAGTCGTTCGCCGAGCACGTCCGGCTCGCGCTGGTCGCCCCCGGCGACACCGCGGCGCCCCCGGACAGCGACCGCACCTACACGCTCTCCGGCGACACGTCCGCGGGAGCCGGGCGATGAGGCCGGGCGCGGCCCCGGGCCGCCGCCCCGGCCGCCCCCGCACGGCGGCGCGCCGGTCGGACCGGGGAGGGCCGAGATGACCGTACGCATCCTCGCCGGCACAGCGGACGCCGACACCGCCCGCGCGCTGCTCGGCCTGCTCGGCCAACTCCCGGGCGCCGAACCGGCACCGGCCCTGCCCAGTTCCACCGCCCTGCTCGACGCGCTCGCCCGCGCCGCCGAGTCGGGCGTCGAGGAGCTGCCCGAGGTCGTCGTCGTCCACGACCTGATCGGCCCGATGCCCGGCCTGGACCTGGTCCGGGACATCGCGCTGCGCTTCCCCGCGGTCGGCGTGGTGCTGCTCACCGCCGACCCCAGCCCGTCGATGCTCGCCTCCGCGATGAACTCCGGCGCCCGCGGCGTGATCGGACTGCCGCTGGCCTACGACGAGTTGGGCGCCCGCGTGGAGGCCGCGGCCGCCTGGGCGGACGGGGTGCGCCGCCACCTCGCGCCCGGCCGGACCGCGCTGCCCGCCGTCGCCGGCGGCACCCTGGTCGCGGTGGCCGGCGCCAAGGGCGGCGTCGGCACCACCGTCACCGCCGTCCAACTCGCCCTGGCCGCCCACGCGTCCGGCCGCTCCACCGCCCTGGTCGACCTCGACCTGCAAGGCGGCGACGTCGCGTCGTACCTGGACGTGCAGTTCCGCCGCTCCGTCGCCGACCTGGCCGACATCGCCGACGTCTCCTCCCGCGTGCTGAACGACGCGATGTACGTCCACGAGTCGGGGATCGCGCTGCTGCTCGCCCCCGCCGAGGGCGAGCGCGGCGAGGAGGTCACCGACCGCGCCGCCCGCCTGGTGCTGACCGCCCTGCGGCAGCGGTACGAGGTCGTCGTCGTGGACTGCGGCACCCAGGTCACCAGCGCCAACGCCGTCGCCGTCGAGACCGCCGACACCGCCGTGCTGGTCACCACCCCCGACGTCGTCGCCGTACGCGCCGCCAAGCGGATGGTGCGGATGTGGGACCGGTTGCAGGTCCGCAAGGCGCAGGACACCACCACCGCGGTCAACCGCTACACCCGCGGCAGCGAGATCCAGCCGTCGCTGGTCGGCCGGATCACCGGCACGAAGGTCGCCGAGGCGGCGATCCCGGCCGGCTTCCGCGAACTCCAGCCCGTCATCGACGCCGGACGCCTGCACGACCTGGACGGCCGCTCCGCCGTCCGCGGCGGGATCTGGTCGCTGGCCGGGGAGTTGGGCCTGGTCACCGCGGTGGCGCCGACCGGGAGGTCCGGCGGGAAGCGGCTGCGCCGCGCCGACCGGGACCGCGGCCAGGTCACCCTGGAGACGCTCGGCATGACCCCGGTCATCCTGATCACGCTGATCCTCGTCTGGCAGGCGGTGCTGGCCGGCTACACCTTCACCCTCGCGGGCAACGCCGCCGACCAGGCCGCCCGGGCCGCCGCCGTCGGGTCCGACTTCCACGCGGCCGCGGCCGACGACCTCCCGGGCGCGTGGGCCTCCGGCATGCAGGGACCGGACGTCGGTCGCGCCGACGGGCAGGTCTCCGTCTCCCTCGGGCTGAAGGTGCCGGTGCTCTTCCCGGGCGCCATCGACTTCCCCGTCACCGTGCACGGGCACGCCTCCACGGTCGACGAGACCGCCACGCAGGGCGTGAACCCGTGAGACGCCGGGGCGGTCCCGAGCGGAGCCGGGGCGGACGGTTCGGCGGGCGGCCCGGTGGGCGGCTCGCGGTGCGGCGCTCGGCCGGTCAGGCGTCGCTTGAATACCTCGGCATGCTGCCCTTCCTCCTGCTCATCGCCCTCGCGGGCATCCAGCTCGGCATCGCCGCCTACTGCGGCTCACAGGCCGGCACCGCGGCCCGCACCGCCGCCCGCACCGCCGCGCTGCACGGCACGCAGGGCGGCACCACCGCCGGCGCCCAGGCGGGCCAGGACGCGGTCAGCGGCTGGATCGACCCCGACATCAGCTGGCCGGTGGACAACCCCGAGCAGATCACCGCGCGTGCCACCGTCAGCATCCCGTCCGTCCTGCCCGGGGTCCACCTGTTCGGGCCGGTGCACCGCGACGCGACCATGCCGAAGGAGGACTGGACGCCATGAGCCTGCGTGCCCGCCTCGCCGTCGAAGAGGCCACCCCGCAGACCCAGGAGGGCCACCTCGTGGCCGTCTACCGGGCCAAGCTGCTCCAGGAGATCGACCTCGCGGAGATGTCCGCGCTGGCCGCCGCCGAGCGCCGCGCCCGCCTGGAGCGCGTCCTCGGCCACATCATCAGCCGCGAGGGCCCGGTGCTGTCCAGCGCCGAACGCGCCGCGCTGATCCGCCGGGTCGTCGACGAGGCCCTCGGCCTGGGCATCCTCGAACCGCTGCTGGAGGACCCCTCCGTCACCGAGATCATGGTCAACGGCCCGGACCGGATCTACGTCGAGCGCGGCGGCCGGGTCGAACTCGTCCCGGCCCGCTTCTCCTCCGCCGACCAGCTGCTCCAGACCATCGAGCGGATCGTCTCCACCGTCAACCGCCGCGTGGACGAGTCCAACCCGATGGTCGACGCCCGCCTGCCGTCCGGCGAGCGCGTCAACGTCATCATCCCGCCGCTGTCGCTGACCGGCCCGACGCTGACCATCCGCCGCTTCCCGCGCGCCTACACGCTCCAGGAACTCATCGAACTGGGCACCCTCGACGAGCACATGCTGCTCCTGCTGTCTGCGTTCGTCCGCGCCAAGTGCAACATCATCGTCAGCGGCGGCACCGGCTCCGGCAAGACCACCCTGCTCAACGCGCTGTCCGGACTGATCCCCGACGGCGAGCGGATCATCACCGTCGAGGACGCCGCCGAACTCCAGCTCCAGCAGGAGCACGTGATCCGGCTGGAGTCGCGCCCGCCGAACGTCGAGGGCGACGGCCGCATCACCATCCGCGACCTCGTGCGCAACTCCCTGCGCATGCGCCCGGACCGGATCATCGTCGGCGAGGTCCGCGGCGGCGAGACCCTCGACATGCTCCAGGCGATGTCCACCGGCCACGACGGCTCGCTGGCCACCGTGCACGCCAACTCCGCCGAGGACGCCGTACTGCGCCTCCAGACGCTGGCCTCCATGAGCGAGGTCAAGGTGCCCTTCGAGGCGCTGCGCGACCAGATCAACTCCGCGGTGGACGTCCTGGTCCAGCTCCAGCGGCACGTCGACGGCGCCCGGCGGATCGCCGAGATCGCCGTGCTGTCCTCCCGCGGCCGCGACACCTTCCGGCTCACCTCCGCCACCCGCTTCCGCGCCGAACCCCTCGGCGTCGACCGCATCGTCCGCGGCTGGTTCGAACACCGGCCGCTGCCCGGCGAGATCGGCGAGCGGCTCTACCTGTCCGGCGAGCACATCCCCGCCGCCTACGGCGTCGGCACCACCGCACTCGAACTCGACAGCCGGGAGGCGAAGTGACCGCCACCAGCCCCTTCGCCGCCGGAACCTCCCTCGCCGGCACCCTCCTCGCCGGCACCCAGTTCGCCTCCGGGCCCTACCCGCTGGCCGTGCTCGGCGCCGCCACCCTCGCACTCGCGCTCGGCGTGTGGGGCGTGCACGCCTGGTGGGGCGGCCGCGCCGACCGCGCCGCGCTGGTCGAGCGCCTCGCCGGGGAAGAGGGCGACGCCCCCGCCCGGCGGCCCGCGTTCGCCGCGCTCGACCGCCGGGTGCGCCGCTACGCCTGGGGCCGCCGGCTGGCCGGACGGCTCGCCGCCACCGGCACCAACCTCACCCCCGGCCAGTTCACCGCCGCCGTCGCCGGTGTCGTCGTCGCCGCCTGGGTGGTCGCCGCGACGCTCCTCGCACCGTTCTTCGGGCCGATCGCCGCGCTGCTGGCCGGCTGGGCCGGCGTCTCCTTCCTGTCCTGGCGGCGCCGGGTGCGCAACGAGCGCTTCATCGCCCAACTCCCCGAACTCGCCCGGGTCCTGGCCAACGCCACCCAGGCCGGCCTGGCCCTGCGCACCGCGGTCTCCATGGCCGCGGAGGAGCTGGAGGCCCCCGCGGGCGAGGAGTTGAAGCAGGTCGCCGACGCCATGGCGCTCGGCCACTCCGTGGAGGACGCGCTCGGCGAGCTCCAGCAGCGGCTGCCCAGCCGCGAGTTGGTGGTGCTGGTCTCCACGCTGGTGCTCTCCAGCCGGGCTGGCGGCTCCCTGGTGGAGTCCCTGCGCAACCTCACCGTCACCCTGGAGGAGCGCAAGGAGACCCGCCGCGAGATCCGCACCCAGATGTCCCAGGTCACCGTCACCGCCTACGCGGTCCCGGTGATCGGCGTCGGCTCGCTGCTGCTGCTCAACCGGATCATGCCCGGCTCGCTGGCCGCGATGACCGGCTCGGGCATCGGCCGGATCTGCGTACTGGTCGCCCTGGCGCTGTACGTGGTCGGGTTCGCGCTCATCCGCCGGATGTCCCGGATCGACGTGTGAGGAGCCTGCCGCGATGACCCTGACCGGACTCGGCCTCGCCGTCCTCCTCGCCGCCGCCGTCGCCGGTGTCGTCCACGGCATCGGCCTGCTGCGCGCGGACGCCAAGCTCCCCGACGACCTCGCGCTCGCCCTGGAGGTCGGCCGCACCCGGACCACCCGCACCGGCAACGCCATCGACCGGGTCGGCATGCGCTGGGCGCCGATGGTGCTGCGCATGATGGGCCCGGCCCGGATCGCGAAGATGCGCGCCCGGATCGACCACGCCGGCCACCCCTACGGCCTCACCGTGGAGCGCTACGCCGCCCGCCGCGCGGTCTACGGCTTCCTCGGCGGCGTCGCCGCGCTGGCGCTGCTCACCCGCGGCAACTGGTTCCTCGCACTGCTGCTGCTCGCGTACGCCTGGTGGTGGGCGGACCTGGGGATCTGGCTGGCGGTGCGGCGGCGCCGCGACGACATCGAGCGCACCCTGCCGGACTTCCTCGACGTGCTCGCGGTCGTGGTCAGCGCCGGGCTCGGCTTCCGCCAAGCCCTGGAGCGGGTCAACTCCGTGTACCAGGGCCCCTGGTCGGACGAGATCCGGGTGGCGCTGCGGCAGATGGACGTCGGGGTCAGCCGCCGGGACGCCTTCGACCAGCTGCGCAAGCGCAACCGCAGCGACCAGGTGGGGCAGTTCGTCACGGCGCTCCAGCAGGGGGAGGAGCTGGGCGCGCCGATCGCGCGCACGCTGCTCCAGATCGCCACCGACATGCGCCGCACCGAGGCGCAGAACGCCCGCCGCCGCGCGGCGCGGATGGTGCCGCGTGCGACCGGGGTCATCACGATCCTGCTCGTCCCGGCCACCATGATCCTGCTCATCTCGGGCACGATCATCGGTTCGCAGATTCACTTCGGTGACCTCTTCGGGGGTGGGTGAGCCGGTTGTTTTGCGTGAACGGGGTACGACACAGCGTGAGTTCGCGTCATGCTGGCTCTGCGGGCGCGGACGCGCCCGCTTCGAGCGGCAGGAGCAGCGAAGGGCGGTGCGCCGTGCCCGACGAAACCGGCCGGCCGGAACCGGCCGCCGTGACCAGGAGCCAGGTGATCAGGAATGGGGCGAGCAATGAACAGGTGGGTTCTCCAGCACTACACGGACGCCGAGGTATGGCTCCGCACCCGCACGGACCGGCTGACCACCCGCCTGGCCACCCGCACGGCGACCCGCTCGGACCGCGGCCAGACCTCCTTCGAATACCTCGGCATCGCGGTGGTGATCGCCGTGATCATCGGAGTCCTGGCGGGAACGACGGACATCGGCAACACCATCAAGACCGCGATCACCAACACCATCAACAAGATCACCAGCGGCAGCGGCAAGTAAGGCGGCTCGGCGGCGACAGCGGCCAGACGGTCGGCCTCTACATCGTCGCCATCGGCGCGCTCTTCTTCCTGGCCTTCGCCTACTTCGCCGTCGGCCAGGCGGCGGTGACCCGCAACAGCGCCCAGACGGCGGCGGACTCGGCGGCGTTGGCGGCGGCCCGCGAGAACCGCGACGACGTCCAGGCAGCGTTTCTCGCCGCTTTGCAGGGCGACGACGTCGCGGCGCTCGCCCGCCTGCTCGAAAGCGCCAGCCTGGACGACGCGAAAGCCTGCGGCGCCGCCTCGGACTACGCGAACGCCAACGACGCTACGGTGGCCACGTGCGACTCGCTGGCCGACAAGCCCGGCTACACCGTCACCGTCATCACGAAGAGCACCGTGGGCAGTTCGGTGATCGACGGCACCGAGGACACCCATGCGAAGGCGACCGCGACCGCCGTGGTCGAACCCAGGTGCAGCTTCGGCAGCAAGGACGGCAGCGTCCTGCGGTTCACCTGTGACGGTAGTCCGCTCGCGATCGACCCGAAGGCGGGCGACTTCACACTGGACCTGTCGGACTTCTACTCCGTCCACCTGGCCAAGTCGCCACAGGACGATGAGCAGTGAGGGAATGGGGAGCGATGAGGTACGGGCGCAGGGCGACGACCGCGGTGGCATGCGCGGCCCTCGCCGTCGTGTCACTGGCCGGCTGCGGCGGAGGAGGCGGGAGCAAGGACGACGGCAAATCCTCTGCGTCGCCGAGTGCGTCCGTCCAGGCCACGAAGAGCGCAGGCGGCACGGACTCGCCGTCCCCGTCTGCGACTCAGGTGCTGGCCCAGATCAAGGGTGAGAGCGACATGCTCGTCACCATCAACTCCGCTGTGCGCGACTCCGGAGGGTTCGTCACGGTGGAGGGCACCGTGACCAACAACGGGCAGACCGCCTTCAGCGCCGACCTGTGGGTCGGGGAGGAGACCGCGCTCAGCCACTCGGGTGCGTCCGTCGCCGGGGCCGTGTTGGTGGATGAGGCGGGGAAGAAGCGGTACTACGTCCTGCGGGACACCGACGGGCGGTGCCTGTGCACCATGGGCCTGGTGGGCATCCAGCCCCAGGAGACCCGCCCCTTCTTCGCCCAGTTCCCCTCCCCCCCGGAGTCGACCACCTCCGTCGAGTTCGAACTGCCCACCATGCCCCCCGCCAAGATCTCCATCTCCGAGGGGTGACCCCGCCGTGACCCGCACACCCCACCCCCAGCCCCACCCCCACCCCGGGCCGCGGCACCGCCGGGCCGCCGCCGTGATCGGCGCCTCCGCGGCCGCCCTGATCCTCGTGTGCGCCGCCCCCGCCACCCCCGCGGCCGCGGACTCCACCCCGCCGCCCACCGCGGGCGACACCACCGCCACTCCGCCCGTGCAGGTCGACCCGAAGTCACCTGACCTGAAACTCCAGGCGGGCGCAACCCTCGCCCCGCCGAAGGTCCTCGACATCGTCTCGGTCACCGACCAGGGCTCGGTCTCCGCCAGCCAGCCCGAGGAGCGGCAGGAGACGTCGAACACGACGGTGACGTACGCCCTGCAGTCCGAGGTGCTGTTCACCAAGGACAGCGCGAAGCTCTCGGCGACCGCGACGTCCCGCATCCAGGCGATCGCCGGCGACATCAACGCGCAGCACGTCACCTCGGCCATCCGGGTCTTCGGCTTCACCGACAACCTGGGCAGCAGCACGCACGGCGACGTGCTGTCCAAGCAGCGGGCCACCGCCGTGTACAACGTGCTCGCCGCGCAGCTCGCCACGCTCGGCGACCCGAACCACACCTTCCAGGTCCGCGGCTACGGCGAGCAGTACCCGATCGCCGACAACTCGACCGAGGCCGGCCGCCGCGAGAACCGCCGGGTGGAGATCACCTTCACCCCGCCCGCGGCGTCGTAGCCCGGCGTGTCGTACCGCGGCGGACGGCGCCGGCGCGGTACGGTTCGAGTCCCCCCCTCGGGCCGGTTCGCGCTCCCCCCCTGCGAACCGGCCCGTTTTCCGTGCGGCACCGCGGCGCCGCCCGAGCCGGCGTCAGTCCCGTACCTCCAGGGTGACGCCCTTCGCCACACCCCATCGGGCGAACGCGCCCGCCTCCGCCTCCAGCACGTGCCGGGCCCGCAGCCGGGGGCGGCCCAGCCGGCCGGGCGGCATGGTGCGCACCGCGAGCACCCGCAGCCGCCGGTCGAGGTAGGCCACGTCGATGGCGAACCGCATCCGCACGGTGTGGATGCTGGACGCGGGGGTGAGCAGCAGCGCGCCGTCGATCCCGCTGCGGCCCAACAGGCCCCGGGTGCGGGCGCGGTAGGAGGCGGCGACGTGCAGCGGCACCTCGCCGGTGGGTGTGCGCAGCGCCCCCTCGCCGTCCCGCCAGCGTCGGCGCATGACCCGTTCCTCCCTCACGGCGCGGCCGCCCGTGTACGGTCGGCCCGGTGCATGTCTATCTGATCGCGGGCGCCGCCGTCTGGGGAATAGCGAGCGGGCTGCTGCTCCTGCCGCGTGCCGCCTACCGGTTGGCGGTCCCCGCCGGTGAGCCCTGGGCGGCGCTGTGCCCGGTGGACGCGCATCCCGTCGGGGGCTGGCTCGGCCCGGCCCGCTGCCCGCGGTGCCCGCGGGGGCAGCGGCGGTACGGCCCCGGGTACGGCGCCGCGCTCGGCTGCGCGCTGGTGTGCGCGGCGCTCGCCTGGCGGGTGGGCGGGCACCCCGAACTCGCGGTGTGGCTGCTGCTGGTGCCCGTCGGGGGCGTCCTCACGCGGGTCGACCTGGCCGTCCGCCGGCTGCCCGACGTCCTCACGCTGCCCGCGCTCGGCCTCACCGCGCTGCTGCTCGGGGGCGCCGCCCTGCTGCCGTCCGCGCAGGGCTCCTGGACCCGGGCGCTGATCGCCGCCGCCGTCCTGGGCGTGCTGTACGCGGTGCTGTTCTTCATCAACCCGGCCGGCATGGGGTTCGGCGACGTGAAGCTCGCCCCGACCCTCGGGCTGGTCCTGGGCTGGTACGGCTGGGGGGCCGTGGTGACCGGCACCTTCGCCGGTTTCCTGCTCGGCGCCGTGGTGGGGCTCGGCCTCATCGCCGCCCGCCGCGCCACCCGCAAGACCGCGATGCCCTTCGGCCCCTTCATGCTCGCCGGCACCCTGGCAGCGGTCCTGCTGGCCTGACCGCCGCCGGACGGCCGCCCGGATGCCCCGCCCGCCCGGATGCCCCGCCCGCCCGGGTGCCCCCGCACTGGGTGCACCCGGGCGGCCGGTGCTCAGGCGTCGCTGCTGACGCTCCACAGGTTCACGCCGGCCGGCTCCACCGCGTGGCGGTCGATCTCGGCCAGCTCCTCCGCGGTCAGCGGCGCCGCGCCGACGGCGGCGACGTTCGCCTCGAGCTGCGCGACGGACGAGGCGCCGATCAGCGCCGAGGTGACCCGTGGGTCCCGCAGCACCCAGGACAGGGCGAGCTGCGCCAGAGACTGGCCGCGGGCGGCGGCGACGTCGTTGAGGGCGCGCAGCCGGGTGATCGTCTCGTCGTTGACCAGCTCGGGGTCGAGCGACTTGCCCTGGGCGGCCCGCGAGTCGGACGGGATGCCGCCGAGGTACCGGTCGGTGAGCAGGCCCTGCGCCAGCGGCACGAAGCCGATGCAGCCCATGCCCTCCTCGTCGAGGACATCGAGCAGGCCCTCGTCCTCGATCCAGCGGTTGATCATCGAGTAGGACGGCTGGTGGATCAGCGCCGGCACGCCCAGCTCGCGCAGGATGCGGGCGGCCTCGCGGGTCCGCTCCGGGCCGTAGGAGGAGATGCCGACGTACAGCGCCTTGCCCTGCTGGACCGCGGTGGCCAGCGCGCCCATCGTCTCCTCGAGCGGGGTCTCCGGGTCGAAGCGGTGGGAGTAGAAGATGTCGACGTAGTCCAGGCCCATCCGGGACAGCGACTTGTCGAGCGAGGCGAGCAGGTACTTGCGGGAGCCCCACTCGCCGTAGGGCCCTGGCCACATGTCGTAGCCGGCCTTGGTGGAGATGACCAGCTCGTCGCGGTAGGGGCGGAAGTCCTGTGCGAAGAGGGTGCCGAAGTTCGCCTCGGCGGCGCCGTAGGGGGGGCCGTAGTTGTTGGCGAGGTCGAAGTGGGTGACCCCGAGGTCGAACGCGCGGCGCAGGATCGCGCGCTGCGAGTCCAGGGTGCGGTCGTCGCCGAAGTTGTGCCACAGGCCCAGCGAGACCGCCGGGAGCTTCAGGCCGCTGCGGCCGGTGCGGCGGTACTCCATCGTGTCGTAGCGCTCGTCGGCGGCGCGGTAGAGGTTTCTGATGTTCACCGCCTCTGCTTATCACGAGTGGTTGAAGCTTCTCCCGTTCGCGGCCGCCGAACCGGTGCGCAAGCGGGCCCGCGGCCGCTCGACCCGGTTCGTGCGTACGGCTGTTCGCGCAGTAGTGTGGCCGCGCGGGCGACGAGCACATGAGGGGCTGGTACGCGATGAATCTGCGCGACCTGGTGTACGGGCTGTACTCCCGCCGGGTGGAACGCCGGATCGACGTGTCGCAGGCCCCCAAGCACATCGGTGTGATCCTGGACGGCAACCGGCGGTGGGCGAAGGCGTCCGGCGGCAGCCCGGAGCAGGGCCACCGGGCCGGCGCGGACAAGATCGCCGAGATGCTGGGCTGGTGCGAGGAGACCGGTGTCGAGGTGGTCACGCTGTGGCTGCTGTCCACCGACAACCTGGACCGGCCGGCCGACCAGCTGGTGCCGCTGCTGGGCATCATCGAGGACGCCGTCACCGAGCTGGCCGCGGCCGGGCGCTGGCGGGTGCACCACGTGGGCACCATGGACCTGCTGCCGGCGCACACCCAGAGCGTGCTGAAGGAGGCCGAGCAGGCCACCGACGGCCAGGAGGGCATCCTGGTCAACGTCGCGGTCGGCTACGGCGGCCGGCAGGAGATCGCCGACGCGGTCCGCTCGCTGCTGCACGAGCACGCCGGGCGCGGCACCTCCATCGAGGACCTGGCCGGGATCCTCGACGTCGAGCACATCGCCGAGCACCTCTACACCCGCGGCCAGCCCGACCCGGACCTGGTGATCCGCACCTCCGGTGAGCAGCGGTTGTCCGGTTTCATGCTGTGGCAGAGCGCCCACTCGGAGTACTACTTCTGCGAGGTCTTCTGGCCCGCTTTCCGGAAGGTCGACTTCCTCCGGGCGCTGCGCGACTACGCCGCCCGGCACCGCCGCTACGGGGCCTGAGCGACCCGGTAAGGCGCGGTGAGCGCTGCGTGGCGGAGCGATGACCGTCGGGTGACTGTCGTATGCATCCGCATGCGCGCGGCTGTTCCAGGGCATATCACTGGCAGACCGGCATCCGGGTCCTGGTTGCCGGACCGCAAGACTCACCTCTCCCGAGGGGGTTCGTCCACACGTGGTGACCAGCAAGAACCGCCGTGATCACGACCGGCGCACATACGTACTCGACACCAGCGTGCTGCTCGCCGACCCAGGCGCCTTCACCCGCTTCGAGGAGCACGAGGTCGTGCTGCCGCTCGTGGTGGTGACGGAACTGGAGGCCAAGCGCCACCACCCGGAACTCGGCTACTTCGCCCGCCAGGCGTTGCGCACGCTCGACGAGTTCCGGATCAGGTACGGCCGGCTGGACGCGCCGATCCCGATCGGCGACTTCGGCGGCACGCTCCGGGTCGAGCTCAACCACTCGGACCCCGGGGTGCTGCCCGCGGGCTTCCGGCTCGGTGACAACGACTCGCGCATCCTCGCCGTCGCCCGCAACCTCCAGGCCGAGGGGTACGACGTGACCGTCGTCTCCAAGGACCTGCCGTTGCGGGTCAAGGCGTCCTCGGTCGGGCTGCTCGCCGAGGAGTACCGCGCGGAACTCGCCATCACCTCCGGCTGGACCGGGATGGAGGAGCTCCAGGTCGGCGCCGAGGACGTGGACACCCTCTTCGCGCAGGAGGTCGTCGACCTGCCCGAGGCGGCGGAACTGCCGGTGCACACCGGCCTGGTGCTCCAGTCCGAGCGCGGCAAGGCGCTGGGCCGGGTCACCGCGGACGGCCGGGTGCGGCTGGTGCGCGGCGACCGCGACGCGTTCGGCATCCACGGGCGCAGCGCCGAGCAGCGGATCGCGCTGGACCTGCTGCTGGACCCGGAGGTGGGCATCGTGTCGATGGGCGGGCGGGCCGGCACCGGCAAGTCCGCGCTGGCGCTGTGCGCGGGTCTGGAGGCGGTCCTGGAGCGCCGCCAGCACCGCAAGGTGATGGTCTTCCGCCCGCTGTACGCGGTCGGCGGGCAGGAGTTGGGCTACCTGCCGGGCAGCGAGGCGGAGAAGATGAGCCCGTGGGCCCAGGCGGTCTTCGACACCCTCGCGGCGGTGACGTCGAAGGAGGTCATCGAGGAGGTGGTGGCGCGCGGCATGCTGGAGGTGCTGCCGCTGACCCACATCCGGGGCCGTTCGCTGCACGACGCGTTCGTGATCGTGGACGAGGCCCAGTCCCTGGAGCGGAACGTCCTGTTGACGGTGCTGTCCCGGATCGGGGCCGGCTCGCGGGTGGTGCTCACCCATGACGTGGCCCAGCGCGACAACCTCCGCGTGGGGCGGTACGACGGCGTGGTCGCGGTGGTGGAGAAGCTGAAGGGCCATCCGCTCTTCGCGCATGTGACGCTCAGCCGGTCCGAGCGGTCGCCGATCGCGGCGCTCGTCACCGAGATGCTGGAGGACGCCGGCAGCTGAGCAATCGCCGTATCTGTCCGATAATCAGGTGAGTTGATGCTGCTGCGTCCGGGTAAACCGGGCGCAGCAGCTTAGCGTTCGGGCGGTGCGGACGCAGGGAATTACCTCCTTCCGCAGCATGTGAAGTTTGCCACTCAACCGGAAATTGCCGCACGGCGTCGGAGTACGGCAGGGTGTGAGGCTGTCAGGCCCCGCTCATGGCACTCCCGTCACCCCTCGGGGATCGGGAACGCGTCACTCACAAGTCCACATCGACGCCATGAGCCGCCCGAGCACCACGCGGACCCCGCAAGGGACTTCGCACCGGGCCAGTACCCCCGTGACCGCCCGGCCCGTACGGCGGACCGGCCCAGGGGGACCGCGCCAGGGGCACGATTCCGTCCGTGCGGTCACCAAGCGGGCGATTCCGGAAGGAAACCGTGTGAGCCGGATCTCGGTCCGGGGACTCGCGGTGGCATCTGCCACTGCGGTCACCACTGTGGGCGCCGTGGTCGGCGTCGCGTCGGGTGCAGACCAGGGCCACGGCACTGCCGAACAGCCGGTCGAAGCCGCGGGCACGACGACCCTCCTCGCGGACATCCCCGCCGGCCAGCAGGTGCAGCAGGCGTCGTTGACGGAGCAGGTACAGGCTCAGTCCGACGCGGCAGACGCCTCGGCCAGGCAGTCCGCGGAGCAGGCGGCCCGCGTCCAGGCCGCGAAGGACGCCGCCAAGAAGAAGAAGGCGGACGACGCCGCGGCGGCCAAGGCGGCCCAGCTCAAGGCGGAGGCCGGCAAGGGCGATCCGAGCGCGAGCTTCTCGGTCCAGGCTTCGTACAGCACCGCGCAGGTGCAGGCGATGGCGAAGCAGATCGTCGGCAGCGGCCAGTACATGTGCTTCTCCAACATCGTGACGCGCGAGAGCGGTTGGGACTACACCGCGACCAACGCGTCCAGCGGCGCCTACGGCCTCGTGCAGGCGCTGCCCGGTTCCAAGATGGCCTCGGCCGGCGCGGACTGGCGGACGAACCCGGCCACGCAGATAAAGTGGGGCCTGAACTACATGAACAGCCGCTACGGCAGTCCGTGTGACGCCTGGCAGTTCTGGCAGGTCAACCACTACTACTAGGATGCGGCGCCGGACCGGGGTCCGGCGCGCACCCCGCCCGATCCGGCCACTCGCGCGGCCGGATCAACCTTGTCCCGGGTAACGTCGTCTCCCACAGCAGTGCCACAGACGGCCGACGGGCCGAGGGGGAGAGCAGCGATGCCGGACAAACGCCACTGGAGCGCGACGCTCGCGTCCGGTTTGGCGAATCTCGCCGGGCGGCTGGATCAGAGACACGCCACTGTTTCCGCGCGCGACGCGGAGCACCAGGGGGCCGTGACCACCACGGCCCCCTCTGGCGTGCCCGCGCAACCCGCGCCGGACCGTCCCGAATCCGCCGCGGTACAGGCGGCGCCGCCCGTGGCGGCCCCGGCTCCTGTGGCGCCCGCGGCGCCCGAGCCGGCCGTCCCGGCACAGGCCGCCGCGCCGCAGCCGGTGCCGGACCCGGTCGCGGTGGTGCCGTGGAGCATGCGGGTCGCCGCCGAGATCGGCTGGCGGCTGCTGGTGCTGGCCGGCACCGTGTGGGTGCTGATGCGGGTGATCGGCGCGGTCCGGCTGGTGGTGCTCGCGTTCGTGGCGGCGCTGCTGATCACCGCGCTGCTCCAGCCGTTCGTGGCCCGGCTGAAACGCTCCGGGGTGCCGCGGGGGCTGGCCACCGCGATGGTCTTCATCGGCGGCTTCGTCGTCATGGGGCTGGTCGGCTGGTTCGTGGTGTGGCAGGTGATGGACAACGTCGACAACCTGTCCTCCAGCCTCCAGGACGGTATCGACCAGGGGAAGAAGTGGCTGCTCAACAGCCCCTTCCACGTCACCGACGACCAGATCAACCAGGTCGCCAACAACCTCAGCAACGCCATCGGGCACAACAGCAAGCAGCTCACGGACGCGGGGCTGCAGGGCGTCACGGTCATCGTGGAGTTCCTGACCGGCGTGCTGCTGGCGATGTTCAGCACCCTGTTCCTGCTCTACGACGGGCCGAACATCTGGAACTGGGTGCTGCGGCTCTTCCCGACCGACGCCCGGGCCGGGCTCGCCGAGGCCGGCCCGCGCGCCTGGCGGACCCTGACGCTGTACGTGCGCGGCACCGTGATCGTGGCGCTGATCGACGCGATCTGCATCGGCATCGGGATCTTCTTCCTCGGGGTCCCGATGGCGGTGCCGTTGGCGGTGGTCATCTTCCTGTCGTCGTTCGTGCCGCTGGTCGGCGCGGTCGCCTCGGGTGCGGTGGCGGTGGTCGTCGCGCTGGTCACGCAGGGGCCGTTCACCGCGCTGATGGTGCTGGCGGTGGTGCTGGCGGTGCAGCAGATCGAGGGGCACGTGCTCCAGCCGTTCATCCTCGGCCGCGCGGTGCGGGTCCACCCGCTCGCGGTGGTGCTGTCGGTGGCGGCCGGTTCGCTGATCGCCGGGATCGGCGGCGCGGTCAGCGCGGTGCCGCTGGTCGCGGTGAGCAACACGGTCGTCGGTGTGCTGCGGGCGCGGGCCAAGTCCGGTGCCACGGCGGCCGGTCCGGTAACCGGTCCGGTGGCCGAGGCGGTGGCCGCGCCCGCCGGGCAGGCTCCACCGGCTCCGGCTCCGGCTCCGGCGGCGGCCACCGGCCCGGCCCCCGCCCCCGCCGCGGACGGCGGCGCGGGAGCGGCGGGCGAGGCCGCTGCGGCTGCTGCGGCTCCAGCGGCTCCCGCCGGGCCCCAGGCCGAGGACGCGGCGGCCGAGCCGCGCGAACCGGTCGAGGACGGCGTGGAGTAGCCGCGCCGCACCGCCCTCGCCGTATCGGAACGCCCGCGGGGACCCACACCCTTTCAGGAGTGCGGGTCCCCGCGGGCGTTGCCGGGCTCCTACTCCGTGCGCAGTCCGTCCGCCCGCATCAGCCGCCACAGCGGCGGCATGCTCAGCAGGGTCACCGCGAGGATGACCGCCGCCCCGACCCCGGCCATCGTGCCGACCCCGGCCCAGTCCATCTGGAAGGGCCGCTGCACCATGGCGAGCAGCGCCGCCCCGAGCCCGATGCCGCCCGCGACGGCCAGCAGCAGCCCGAGCACCACCGGTACCGCGGTCTGCCACAGCACCGACCAGCCCAGCACCGAGCGCCTGGTGCCGAAGGCGACCAGCACCGCCAGCAGCTTCTTGCGCTCGCGCAGTTGCTCCAGCATCGTCACCAGCAGCCCGGCGCCGATGAGCGCCATCGTGAAGGCCGCACCCGCGAACAGCCCGCGGCGGATCTGGAGGAAGCTCTCCTTCGTCCGGGTGTCGTAGAGGGTGTAGATGTCCATGTCGATGCCGAGTCGGGCCACGGCGTTGCGTGCGTGCTCGATCGCGTCGGGCTGGTGCGGGTCGAGCACCACCGACAGCCGCGCGTCCAGCTCGCCGAGCGGCGCGCCGCTGACCGCCTCCGGGGTGGCCAGTACGCCCCAGGCGTGCGAGCCCGTCGCGTCCGCCCGGCTGCCGGCGCGGACGGCGGTGGCCGGGATCTGCCACAGCCGGGGGGTGCCGGTGTAGGTGTCGCCGACCGGCGCGTTGAGGTCGACCTTCGCGCCGGGCCGCAGATAGCGCTGGTAGCCGTCGTCCGCATAGCTGTCGGAGTCCGCCGGCACCAGGAAGACGCTGCCGGGCCGGCAGGCGGTGATCCGCGCCATCTGCCGCAGCGCGGCGCAGTCGCCGACGTCGACCGGCAGTTCGGTGTACTGCGTGCCCGCGCGCCCGGGCAGGCTGCTCGCGTCCGGGCGGGTCGCCTGGACCTCCCCGTAGCCGTAGACCTGCGCGACGCCCTGGGCCGCCGCGACGGACTTCGCGTCGGCGTTCAGCCGGGCGATGTTCTCCACCCGGCCGTCCACGACCGCCTGGGCGCGCTGGGTGTCGGCGCCGGTGTTGCTGACGTAGTCGTCGCTGACGCCGTTGAAGAGCATCTGCAGAGCTATCGCGCCGGCCACCGCGATGGTCACCCCGCTCACCATCCGGGCGGAGGCGCTGCTGCTCAGCTGGAGCCTGCGGGTGGCCAGTTGCCAGGACAGCGGGCCGCCGCTCAGCCGCCCCACGGTGGCCTCCACCGCCCACGGCAGCACCGCGGTCACCCCGAAGAGCAGCAGGACGGCGCCGGCGGCGACCTGGTACTCGTTGATCCCCGAGCCGTTGTGGATCTTGCCGAAGAGCGGGGCCAGCAGCGCCAGTCCGGCCGCGGGCAGCAGCAGCCGCCACCACAGCCGGCGCCGCCGGCCCAGCGCCTGGCGTACGACGCCCAGCGGCTCGATCGCGGTGCCGCGCAGACTGGCCAGGGTCACCGCTATCGACGCGAACGGCACGGCGAGCACGATCAGCACCGTCAGCGCCGGGTTCGGCGTCAGGTCCGAGGGGAAGGCCGAGACCGACACCACGCTGATGTGCGCCGCGAGTTGCCGCCCGCCCAGGAAGAGCGCGGCGCCGACGGCCAGCCCGAGCAGCGCGCCGAGCAGGGCCTCGCCGGCCGCGATCCGCCGGGTCATGCGGATGTCGGCGCCCACCAGCCGCAGCGCGGCCAGCCGCCGGTCCCGGCGCTCGCCGCCGAGCCGGACCGCGGTGCCGATGAACACCGCGACCGGCAGCAGCAGCACCACCAGCACGATGACCAGGAGCAGTTCGAGCGGCGCGCCCAGGTCCTCGGAGGTGTCGCGGGCACCGAAGCCCGTGATCCGGTCGGCGTTGCCGTGCACGTACTGGGCGTCGTGGGCCACCAACTGGTCGCTGCCGACGTAGTAGTACAGGTCGGCCGGGCCGACGAGTCCGGCCTTCCCGATGGTGCCGGTGACCTGGTGGTCCAGGCGCTCGCGCAGCAGCGGCGCGGAGGCCAGCAGCTTCTTCAGCGCCGGGGAGACCACCATCTCGCCGGGGGCGGGCCAGGCGTCCAGGCCCGGCGGGAGCTGCGCCTTCGCCCCCTCGCGCTGGAGCCGGTAGCCGGTGATGTCGTGTTCGTGGTAGGTCGTGTCGGCGTTCGCCCACAGCAGGGTGTGGTCGCTGGGGTGGGCGACGTAACTGTTGCTCGCGCTCTCCCGGGCGTACTCCTTCTGGCTGTGGGTGTGGACCATCGCCGGGACCGCCGCGGTCAGCAGCAGCAGGGTGACGCCGAGCCCCACGCCCACCGCGGTGAGCAGGGTGCGGGTCCAGCCCTCCCGCCCGCCGCCGAGGGCGAAGCGCGCGCCGAGCGCGAGGTCGCGCAGCCAGGTCCGCACGTCGGCCGAGCGCTCGGCCGGTCCGCCGCCGGACGCCGGGCGGCGGGGCCCGCCGCCGGTCGCGTCGAACCCGGCGAACGGCTCGACTTGCGCGGCCGTCTCCCGCGTACTCATGACGCCCGTTCCATGTCGCGCGACTTCCCGTCCCGCACGACGACTTCCCGGTCGGAGTAGGCGGCCACCCGCGGTTCGTGGGTGACCAGGACGACGGCCGCGCCCGTGTCGTGGGCCGCGTCGGTGAGCAGCCGCATCACGCGCTCGCCGTTGAGCGAGTCCAGCGCGCCGGTCGGCTCGTCGGCGAAGACGACCCGGGGGTCGTCGACCAGGGCGCGTGCCACCGCGACCCGCTGGCCCTGCCCGCCGGAGACCTCGCCGGGCCGCTTGGCGGCGACGTCGGCGACCTCCAGCCGCTCCAGCCACTCGGCGGCCTTCCGCTCGGCGATGCGGCGCTTGACGCCGCTCAGCCGCATCGGCATCGCCACGTTCTCCAGGCAGGTCAGCTCGGGGACGAGCTGGCCGAACTGGAAGACGAAGCCGAAGTCGGTGCGGCGCAGGGCGCTGCGCTCGCCGTCGGTCATCGCCGACAGCTCCTGCCCGCGGTAGCGGACCTGCCCGGAGTCGGGCCGCACGATGCCGGCCAGGCAGTGCAGCAGCGTGGACTTGCCGGACCCGGACGGGCCCATCACCGCGACGACCTCGCCGGCGCGGATGGTCAGGTCCGCCCCTTCGAGTGCCGCGGTCGGTCCGTACGCCTTGCGCACCTCGACCGCCTGGAGCAGCGGTTCGGGGCGTGGCGCCGCCCGGCCGCCCTGGTGCGTGCCGAACGTGTCGGCGTCGTGCGCGCCGCTTCCCCCCGTGGTCACTTGGCCACCTCCGCCGCGAGCTGGTCCAGCCGGGCCGCCGTCAGTTCCAGCCAGCGCAGGTCCGCTTCCAGGTGGAACAGGGCGTGGTCGCAGATGAGCTGGTCGGCGAGGTCGCCGTCCCGCTTGCGGCGGGTCAGCTCGCGCATCAGCCGCAGGTGTTCGGCGCGCTGGGTGTCGAGCAGGTCCACCGCGGAGCGGCCGGTCAGCAGGGCCAGGACGACCTTGGTGTACAGGGTCGTCTGGAGGTAGGGCTCGGGCTTCTCGGGCTGGGCGAGCCACGCCGCCACGTCCGTGATGCCCGCGTCGGTGATGGCGTACCGCTTGCGCTCGGGGCCGCCGCCGGGCTCTATGCCGTCCACCTCGACCAGGCCGTTCTTCAGCAGCCTGGCCATGGTCGAGTAGACCTGGCCGTAGGCGAGGGGCCGGTCGTGTCCGAAGCGTTCGTCGAAGGCGCGCTTGAGGTCGTAACCGTGGCGCGGCCCGGACTCCAGGAGCCCGAGCAAGGTCTGGCCGATTGACATGCGAGCAGACTACACCATGCGTATACATCGCGTGTATACCCACTGTGCATAACTCCTCGCATGGACGTTTTTGCAGGTCAGGCGCCTGCTGGGTGGTGCGGTCGGAACACGAAGCAGCCCCGGGGCACGGGGGCGAACACGTGTCCCGGGGCTGCGCCCGTGCGGCGGGCCGGCGCGCGGCCCACCCGGGGTCAGGGCGCCGTGACCGCCTGCGCGATCCGGTCGCCCACCGCCTGGTCGATGCTGCGCCAGTACGCGAAGGCCCGCTCCAGCACCGGCGCGCTCACCCCGTCGGACAGGTGCCCGGCGACGTTGCCGACCAGCCGGTCCCGCGCTGCGTCGTCCAGCACCTCGCGCACCAGGGTTCCCGGCTGCCCGAAGTCGTCGTCCTCCCGGTGCGCCGTGTACGCCTCCCGCACCATCTCGCCGGTCGCCTGCCACCCAGCGATGTCCCCGTACGCCTCGGGGGACGCGGCCGGGCCGCCGTAGGAGTTCGGCGCGTACGGCGCCCCGGTGCGGGCCGGATCGAAGCGCATCGGGCCGTCCTTGGCGTAGGAGTGCACCGGCACGTGCGGGCGGTTCGGCGGCAGCTGCTGGTAGTTCGGGCCGATCCGGTACCGGTGGGTGTCCGGGTAGGAGAACAGCCGGCCCAGCAGCATCTTGTCGGGGGAGGGGCCGATGCCCGGCACCATGCTCGACGGCTCGAACGCGGCCTGCTCGATGTGGACGAAGTAGTCGTCGGGGTTGGTGTCCAGCGTCATCCGCCCCACTTCGATCAGCGGGTAGTCGCCGTGCGGCCACACCTTCGTCAGGTCGAACGGGTTGAACCGGTAGTCCGCCGCGTCGTCGAACGGCATCACCTGCACCCACAGCGTCCATGACGGGTGCTCACCGCGGTCGATCGCCTCCCACAGGTCCTGCCGGTGGTAGTCGGCGTTGTGGCCGGCCATCGCGTCGGCGTCGGCCTGGGTGAGGAAGTCGATGCCCTGGTCGGTCTTGAAGTGGTACTTCACCCAGTACTTCCGGCCGGCGCTGTTGATCCACATGTAGGTGTGGGAGCCGTAGCCGTTCATGTGCCGGTAGGTCTTCGGGATGCCGCGGTCGCCCATCAGCCAGGTCACCTGGTGCGCGGACTCCGGGGAGAGGGTCCAGAAGTCCCACTGCATGTCGTTGTCGCGCAGGCCGTTGTCCGGGCGGCGCTTCTGGCTGCGGATGAAGTCCTGGAACTTGATGGTGTCCCGGACGAAGAACACCGGGGTGTTGTTGCCGACCAGGTCGTAGTTGCCGTGCTCGGTGTAGAACTTCAGGGCGAAGCCGCGCGGGTCGCGCCAGGTGTCCGGGCTGCCCATCTCACCGGCGACGGTCGAGAAGCGGGCCAGCATCCGGGTGCTGCGGCCGGGCTGGAACAGGTCGGCTTTGGTGAACTCCCGCACGTCGCCGGTCACCTCGAACCGGCCGTACGCGCCGCTGCCCTTCGCGTGCACCACCCGCTCCGGGACCCGCTCCCGGTTGAACTGGGCCATCTTCTCGATCAGGTAGTGGTCCTGGAGCAGGATCGGCCCGTCCGGTCCGACGGTCAGCGAGTGCTCGTCACTCTCCACCGCGATGCCTGCGTTGTCGGTCGTGGCCGGAACCTTCGACGTGCTCATCGCGCGCCCCTCCATGGGATTCCCGTCGGGCATGACGGTTCCCACCTTGGCCCGCACCCGGCCGCACGGCACCTGGAAGCGGGCGGCCGTACGAGGGAGCGGCACCCGTGTGAAGGGCCGTGCGGAGGAGCCCGACGAGGGTGCCCTCCTGGCAGGAGGGCACCGGTCAGAACGGCAGCTCGAACCAGACGACCTTGCCCGCGCCCAGACGGGTGGCGCCCCAGCGCTGGGCCATGCGGTTGACGAGGTAGAGCCCGCGGCCGCCTTCCTCCTCCGGGGCGGCGTGGCGCATCCGGGGCAGCAGCGGGGCGTCGTCGCCGACCTCGCAGCGCAGGACGTCGGTGCGCAGCAGCCGCAGCGTCACCGGGCGCTCGGCGTACCGCACCGCGTTGGTGACGATCTCGCTGACCAGCAGCTCGGCCGCGTCGACCTGGTCGTCCAGCCCCCAGCGGGTGAGCGCCTGCCGGACCAGCCGCCGGGCCCGCCCGGCGGTCTGCGCCTGCGGTTCGAGGAACCAGTACGCCACGTCGCTCGGCGCGATCCCGGCGAACCGTGCGGCGAGCAGCGCGATGTCGTCGTCGCGGTCACCCGGCCCGAGAATCTCCAGCACCTCGTCGCACAGCGGCTCCAGCGGCGGCGGGGAGACCACGCTCGCCGCGTCGTGCAGCCGCTCGCGCAGCATCTCGATGCCGCCCCACACGTCACGGCTGCGCGACTCCACCAGCCCGTCGGTGTACAGCAGCAGCGTCGCCCCGGCGGGCGCGGGCAGCTCCACCGCCTCGAACGGCACCCCGCCCACGCCGATCGGGGCGCCCGGCGGCACCCGCAGCACCTCGGCGAGGCCGTCGGCGTGCAGCAGCACCGGCGGCGGGTGGCCGGCGTTCGCCACCACCAGGCGGTGCGCGATCGGGTCGTACACCGCGTAGACGCAGGTCGCCATCCGGTCCTGGCCGAGCCGCTGGGCCTGCTCGTCGAGGTGGTAGAGCACCTCCTGCGGGGCCAGGTCGAGCCCGGCCAGGGTCTGCACCGTGGTCCGCAGCTGGCCCATGATCGCCGCCGACGTCATGGAGTGGCCCATCACGTCGCCGACGACCAGCGCCACCCGGCTGCCGGGCAGCGGAATCGCGTCGTACCAGTCGCCGCCGACCCGGGCGGACTCCGCGGCCGGCAGGTAGCGGCTGGCGAGCTGCACACCGGTCGGCTGCGGCAGCGAGTCCGGCAGCATCTCGCGCTGGAGCGCGTCGGCGATGTACGCCTCGCGGCCGTAGAGCACCGCCTTGTCCACGCCGAGCGCGGTGTGCGTGGCGAGTTGGGCGGCCACCAGCAGGTCGTCGGCCTCGAACGGCGGCCGGTCCGCGCGCCGCAGCAGCACCGCGGCGCCGATCACCCGGCGCCGGCCGCGCAGCGGCGCCAGCAGGGCGCGCCGACCGGTGGGCAGCGGGCCGGGCGGGTTGCCGAGCAACTCGGCCATCGCGTCGGCGGCCCGCTGCGACTCCGCGAAGACCGGGCGCACCCCGCGCAGCACCTCCGCGAGCGGTCCGTCCAGCAGCACCCCGATGGTCTCGGGGGCGCCGCCGTACGGCGTCTCCAGCGCGGGCAGGGTGCCGACCGGCACGTCCGGTGTGTCTCCCGGGCCCTCCAGCCCGCCGTCCGCCCGGCGCAGCCGCAGCCGCAGCGGGCCCGAGGGGCGCTCGTCGCCGACCGGCAGCGGCTCGCGCAGGTAGACCAGGATGGCGTCGGCGAACGCGGGCACCGCCGAGCGGCACAGCCCGAGCAGGATCTCGTCCAGGTCGAGGCCGCGGGCGATCCGGCGGGTGGCCGCGCCGACGTACCGCAGCCGGTCCGCCTCGGGGCCGGTCTGCACCGGCATCGGGATGCGCATGCCCACCGAGTCCTCGTCCGCGGTGTGCCCGGGCGCGTTCAGCGCCGTGCCCCGCGGCGGTGTGCTCACAAACGAGCTCAACGCCTCGCTCCCCTCCGTCACTGCCGGCACCCATCCCGTGTCGTGTGCCGCGGCCGGCCCCTCGGGCCGGGTCCCGCCGTGCGCCTCGCCCGGCGCCCTTTCCGCGTGGTGCTGCCCCGCCGCCGGGGCACTGTCGCTCCGCGGTGCACTGTACGCCCCGGGCCGGGCCGGTGCGGCGGGCTCGGGGGTCTGCTCGTCGTGCGCGCGGGCGATGGCCGCCGCTCCGCCGTGGTCGTGGCGGTGCGCCTCGGCCTCGGAAGTGCCCGGCGCCGCGGGGCCGGGCGGTGCCGCGGGCTCGTCCTCGGCCGGCGGCACCGGCGCGCGCAGCCCGAACCGGCCGCGCGGGTCCTGCGGGTCCTGGGCGTCCTGCGGGGGCGGCGCGGCGTGCGGCCGGGGCGGGTGTGGCGGGTCCGTGGTCACGCGAGTAGGTCCATCCGTCGGTGCTCCGCCTCGGACAGCGCGCGGCGGGGCTTCGGCCTGGGCTGGGTCAGGCGCGTCGGCAGTAGAGGAAGATCTGCTCCTCCGGCGGCACGTCGGTGCTCGCCGGGGCGTACGTGTACGACGTCTCCTTGACCACCTCGAAGCCCGCGTCCGCCACGATGCCGAGCAGTTCGTCCTTCAGATACCCCGAAACCCGGATGCTGTGCCCGAGGAAGGGGATCGAGACGTCGTCGACGTCCGCCTCCACCATGCCGAGCGCCAGCAGGCCGTCGGGCACCAGCAGGTCGCGGATGGCCGTCAGCGCGCCGGGGATCTCCGCTCTGGGCAGCATCAGCAGCGTGAAGAACGCCGCGACCGCGGCGAAGCTGCCGAGCGCCAGCGGCCCGCCCTCGACCAGGTCGGCGATGTCGGCCTGGAGGAACTCCGCCTCGGGGACGTTGGCCCTGGCCCGGGCCAGCATGCCGGCGGACAGGTCCACCCCGGTCACCCGCATGCCCGCGTCGGTGAACTGCCGGGCGGACGGCAGGCCCGTCCCGCAGCCGAGGTCCAGCACCCGGGAGCCGGCCGGCAGTTCGGCGATCAGCCACCCGCCCGCAGTGAGCTGTCCGTCCTTGTGGGGGAACGCCTCGTCGTACCGGTCGCCGATGGCGTCGAACGCCTCGGCCTGGCCGGTACGGTCCCGCCCCGCTGCCGCCGCGGGGTTGGTGGAGGGCGTGCCAACGGGCTCGTAACCGTCGGAATCCACTGCTCAGGACCTCCCTGACTGCTGTGACGCGCTGTGACGTGCTGTGACGAACGGAGCTGGTGCGGGGGTGGGGCGGGGCTGCTACGGGACGGGCGGGCGGACCGGGGTGGAACAGTGCCGGGCCGGGTGGGTCGGGTGGTGCGGTGTACGGCATATGCACAGGAGCGGCACTCGTTTGTACCCCCGTGACGTGGCGTCAAACTCTAGGCCGTGCCAGCCGATTGCGCAGGCTTCCCGGGAACGATCCTACGGTCGGCAGCCGGGGGCGTGCCAAGGGGATCGCGCCCGGCGCCCGCACCTTTGCCGCGCGCCCCGGCGGCCGGATCGCGGCGCGCCGCCGCGCGCCCGCCGCCGTACCGACGGTTACCCAAGGTCATGCCGGGGGCGGCATATTCACACCGCGGGGCGGTCCCAGTCGTCCGGCAGCGCGGGCACCGGCCACGCCGGATCGGGGCGCCAGTCCGGCCAGCCGTCGCGGAACGGCGGCGCCCAGGCCCGGATCGCGCGCACCGCGTCCTCGCCGGCCTGCCGCACCCGGGCGGCCTGCTCGGCCGGCATCAGCCCGTCGGCCTGCGCCTGCGCGAACTCGTCCTCGTCCCGCCAGTACCACGTGCGGTCCGGGTGGACGGAGATGTCGAGGAAGTGGTCCTGCGAGTCCACCCCGCCCGACCAGCGGCGCAGCGGCTCCTCCAGATTCACGTACCAGCTCTTGAAGTGCCAGCCCTGCTCCCAGAACAGCCAGACCGACCACGGCTGCCCCGGCCGGGCCAGCTTCAGCACCCCGGCGCCGAACCACTGCTCCACCGCCCGGGTGCGCGGCCTGGTGTACCGGGTGGCCAGCGGCTCCTGGTGCACCGGCGTGCCGTCGGCGAGCACCGGCTTGATGCAGCGCGTGCCGGGCGCCAGCCACACCGCGAGCAGGTCCGGGGCGTCGCGCACCACCGTCACCGGACGGCAGATGTGCACCTCGTCCGAGCCGTTGCCGCGGTAGCGCCACAGCACCTGGTCGCCGGCGGCCCAGCGGGGCGGCTGCGGTGCGTTCGGTCCGTCCGGTTGCGTGGTGTCGAGGTCGGCTGTCATGAACGGAGTTTACGGAACCCACTGTTACGGATGGGTCACCTCCCACTACGCAGCGATGATCACCGGCTACGGACGGGTCATCCGCAGCACGTCCAGGGCCGCGTCGAGCTGGGCCTCGGTCAGGGCGCCGCGCGCGACGTACCCCTCCTCGATCACGACCTGGCGGATCGTCTTCCGCTCCGCCAGCGACTTCTTGGCGACCTTCGCCGCCTCCTCGTAGCCGATGTAGCGGTTGAGCGGGGTGACCACGGACGGCGAGGACTCCGCGTACTCGCGGGCGCGCTCGGGGTGGGGGGTGATGCCGTCGACGGTGCGGTCCGCGAGCAGCCGGGAGACGTTCGCCAGCAGCCGCACCGACTCCAGGATGTTGCGGGCGATCACCGGGAGCATCACGTTCAGCTCGAAGTTGCCCGCGGCGCCCGCGACGGTGATCGCCGTGTCGTTGCCGACCACCTGGGCGGCCACCATCAGCACCGCCTCGGGGACCACCGGGTTGACCTTGCCGGGCATGATCGACGAGCCCGGCTGGAGGTCGGGCAGGCTGATCTCGAAGAGGCCGGTGCGCGGCCCGGAGGCCATCCACCGCAGGTCGTTGGCGATCTTCGTCAGCCCCACGGCGATCGTCCGCAGCTGGCCGGACGCCTCCACGATGCCGTCCCGCGCGCCCTGCGCCTCGAAGTGGTCGCGGGCCTCGGTGAGCGGCAGCCCGGTCGCCCGCGCCACCTCGGCGATCACCGCGGCGGGGAACCCGGGCGGGGTGTTGATGCCGGTGCCCACCGCGGTGCCGCCCAGCGGCAGTTCGGCCAGCCGCGGCAGCACCGCGGTGAGCCGCTCCACGCCGTACCGCACCTGGGCCGCGTATCCGCCGAACTCCTGGCCCAGCGTCACCGGGGTGGCGTCCATCAGATGGGTGCGGCCGGCCTTGACCACGCCCGCGAACTCCGCCGACTTGCGCTCCAGCGCCTCCGCGAGGTGCTCCAGCGCCGGGACGAGGTCGCCGGTGACGGCCGCGGTCGCGGCGATGTGGATCGAGGAGGGGAAGACGTCGTTGGACGACTGGGAGGCGTTGACATGGTCGTTCGGGTGCACGGGGCGGCCCAGCCGCTCGGTGGCCAGTGCGGCGATCACCTCGTTGGTGTTCATGTTGGACGAGGTGCCCGAGCCGGTCTGGAAGACGTCGATCGGGAAGTGCTCGTCCCAGCGGCCCTCGGCGACCTCCGCCGCGGCGGACACGATGGCCGCCGCCATGTCGGCCTCGATCACGCCCAGTTCCGCGTTGGCCTTCGCGGCCGCGGCCTTGATCCGCGCCAGCGCCTCGATGTGCGCGCGGCTGATCCGCTGCCCGGAGATCGGGAAGTTCTCCACGGCGCGCTGGGTCTGCGCGCCCCACTTGGCCGCCGCGGGGACCCGCATCTCGCCCATCGAGTCGTGCTCGATCCGGAAGTCGTCCATGCCCTTGCCGATGCCCTCGTCCATACCTTTTACAGTGCCGCGCTCGCCCCCTTTGTTCCCTTGCCCGTTCACTCGTTCGTGTAATGGATCACGCTCGGCCGGTGGCGTGCATATGCAGTCGCGCACCCGTTCCCGGCGGTCGAACGGCAGGTCACCGGCCCTGTTTCCGGGGCGCCTTGACCGCCCTCAGCCCTGGTCCGCCGGCGCGTCCAGATCGGACATGTCGAGCACGAACCGGTAGCGGACGTCATTGCGGGCCAGGCGGTCGAGCGCGGTGTTCACCCGGGCCGAGGGCACCAGCTCGATGTCGGCGGTGACCTGGTGCTCGGCGCAGAAGCGCAGCAGGGCCGCGGTGGCGGGGCGGCCGCCGCTCCCGGCGGAGCTGAGCTTCTTGCGGCCGATCAGCAGGTCGATGGTGTCCAAGGTGACCGGGCCGATGTGGCCGAGGAGGCTGAGCGTGCCGTCCATGGCGACGACGCGCAGGTAAGGGGACAGGTCGTGGGGCGCGGAGATGGTGTCCAGGACCACGTCGAACCGGTCCCGGACGGCCGCCATCTGCGCGGGGTCGGTGGAGACGACCAGCCGGTCCGCGCCCAGGCCGCGCGCCTCCTCGGCCTTGTCCGGGGTGCGGCTGATCACGGACGTGGTGGCGCCGAGCGCGACGGCCAGCTTGACCGCGAGGTGCCCCAGCCCACCGAGTCCGGCGACGGCGACCTTGCTGCCGGGGCCCACGCCCAGGGCCCGCAGCGGCTCCCAGACGGTGATGCCCGCGCACAGCAGGGGGGCCGCCGCGGCCGGGTCGAGGCCGGCAGGTAGGTGGTACGCGAACTCCTCGCGCACGAGGTACTCGCGGGCGTAGCCGCCCAGGGTCGTGGTTCTGTCCCGCCGGTCGCTGCCGCCGTAGGTCAGGGTCGGGAAGTCGCGGCAGAAGTTCTCCTGGCCGGCCCGGCACATCGGGCAGGTCCCGCACGAGTCGACGATGTTGCCGACCGCCACCAGGTCGCCGGGGGCGAAGCCGGTGACGGCGCTGCCGACCTCGCGGACCGTGCCGGTGAACTCGTGGCCCGGCACCAAGGCGGCACCCTCGTCGCCTTGGTGGGCGCGCGGGGCGTGCAGGGCGTGGAGGTCGCTGTGGCAGACGCCGCAGTAGTCCACGCGTATCGCGAGGTCGTCCGGGCGCAGGTCGCGGCGCCGGATCGTGGTGCGGTGGAGGGTGGGCGCCGTGGCGTCCGCCTGCCAGGCGGTGGTGGTGCGCATGGGGCTCCTTCGCGGTCTCGGATCGCAAACAAACTGTTCGGTCTGTTTCAGCGTAGGGCGCGTGGGGCGCTCCGGCAAACCGACCGTTTTGTCTGTTAACGTGGGCCCCATGCCCGGCCCCCTGTCCGACCAGCCGTCCAGCGCGCGCGGCGCCGCCACCTACCGCCGGATCGTCGACGCCGCCACGCAGGAGTTCGCCCGGTACGGCATCGCCGGGGCCCGCGTGGAGCGGATCGTCGCCGCGGCCCACACCAACAAGGCGCAGCTCTACGGCTACTTCGGCAACAAGGAACAGCTCTTCGACGCGATCTTCTTCGGCTCGCTGGAGCGCATCACCAACGTGGTGCCCATCGACGTGGAGGACCTGGCCGACTGGGCCGTGCGGCTCTACGACGAGTACCTGGCCCGCCCCGACCTCATCCGCCTCGCCACCTGGGCCCGCCTGGAGCGCCGCCCCACCGGCCACCTGACCGACGACCCCCGGCGCTACGACGACCACAAGCTCCGCGCGATCGCCGTGGCGCAGGCCGCCGGGCGGATCAGACCGGGCGACCCCTTCGACATCATGGCCCTGGTCATCGCGATGTCCATGGCCTGGTCGCCGGTGAGCAACGTGTACGCGGCCGCGGCCGACGAACCCGCCGAACTGCACGAGCAGCGCCGCGAGCTCCTGCGGGACTGCGTACGGCGGGCGGTCACCCCGTAAGCGCGCTTCCGCTCAACGCGGCGGCCCGTCCGACGAGATGACGTTTCCGGGTGTGTCCAACCAGGTGGACGTGCCCCCTGCCGTGGCGGTCAGCCCGAAGCGGTCGAGCCCCGGACGGCCCTGCGCCTGCCACCACCGCACCGCGGCCTCGACCTCCGCCCACAGCCGGCGCGGGCCGGACTGCCACACGCGGGCGGGCCGTTGGCTCCCGTGAAAGACGACGACCGCCCAGGAGGGGTCCGTGCGGCCGTAGAACCAGACCGGGCGGGTGGCACCGCGCCGGTCCGCGACCGCCTGGACACAGCCATGCAGCCGCAGGCCGAGGAGAAACGGTAGGTCCTCGATGCCGGTGCCGAGCAGGTCCGCCTCGGTCAGTTCGGTGGTGGACGGCTCGGCCACGGCGATGCCCTCGGGCGGAACGCGGTCGGTGTGCTGTACCGCGGTACGTTGCGCGCGCAGCTTCATGAACTCCACCCGCCGGGTGAACCACCCCACCGCCACCCCGTCCGCGACCTCAAGCCGGACCACGGCGTCTCCGTTGCCGAAGTGCGTCCCCCACGGTGCCACGATCAGCCCGCCCGGCGCGGTCTGCGCCATCCACGCGCGGGGGATAGCGCGGACCCCGCAGGTCGCGATCACCCGCTCGTACGGCGCCCGGGCCGCGTGTCCGGTCCGGCCGTCGCCGGTGATCACCGTCGGGTGGTGGCCGGTCCGCTTCAGTGCGGCGCGGGCCGCAGCCGCCACCGCCGGGTCCACCTCGACCGTCGTCACGTTCGCGGCGCCCAGGCGGTCGGCGAGCATCGCCGCCACCACCGACGGCATCGACGAGGACGACGTTGCCACGCGGCCCGGGCTCGTGCCCTCATGGGCGCCGTCGTCCCACTGCGTCACGATCGGTACGTCCCCTGCGGCGAACTCCCGCCACGCCGAAAGGTCGCGCGACCTCGCCACCATCACGGACCGCCGTTCCCGCATGTCGTACGGCCATATCACCTCCGGCAAGAACGCCTCCCGCGCCACCGCCCTGAACGCTTCCTCCCATCCCTCGCCCACCCCGTCGCAGTCCCACGCCTGGCTCACTTCCGGTGTGTCCCGTCCCCGGGTGGCGTCGACCCGTCCGGGCTCGGCGGTTCCTCCGGCGGTGTCCAGGGTGTCCCCGGATGCCCATCGCCGTCCCCGTCCCCGCCGGCACTGACGATCGTCCTCATCGCGTCCACGGTCCCCAACTCCTCGGCCGCTTGATGGTGTTCGGTCCATCTCACGTTAGTCGCCGCTGGAAGGCGCACCTAGCTGGTTTCCTGTTCGCGCACGTATTCGTCTCTGACTGCTTCCAATTCCGCCCGCATTTCGCTGCCGGAAAGAGCCGATGAGAAGAAGCCGTCGAACTTGTCGACGTACTCCTTGATGTCCCGAGGATCGGTCACCACCAGTTCCGCGTGGACCGTCTCGACTGTGACCAGCCGCTCGTCCCTGATGGCGAAGGAGTGCGAGGGGAAGTCGTGCTGGGGAGCCGATTGGGAGACGACACGCAGGTCGACGCTGGGAAGTCGGGACGCGTCGATCAGCCGGTCCAGTTGGCCGGTCATGACGTCGAGTGGGGCGATGCGCCAGCGGAGCACCGACTCGGTGATGACGAACCGCAACTGCTTGCCGCGGTCGTGGAGAACCTGCTGTCGCTCCATGCGAGCGGCCAGTGTGCGGGCGTGTGCGTCGGCGGTGAGTTCGTGCCGTGCCAGCACCGCGCCGATGTATGCGGGGGTTTGCCGATGGCCAGGAGGATGCTCTGGACGTCGATGACGCTCGGAGTGAGCTTGCCGGTCTCGATCTTGCTGAGCTTACTGGCGGACATGGCGGAGCCTCGGGCAACCGCCTTGGCCTCCTTGCCGGATGCTGTCCGCAACTCACGTAGAGCCGATCCGAGTTCGGTCTTCGTCACGCTTCTCCGTGCTGCTCCCACCATGTCGCGAACGGCTGCGCATGAGCGAGCGCGACGTCCCGGTACGCGACGAACTCCGCTGCCCTGTCCGGTGGCAGAACCTCGGAGCCGAGAAACGCCCCGGTCACGTCGTATCTCATCGTCGCGGCCTCCTCGCCGTCGAACAGCCAGAAGTCCCCTACGCCGTCGAGGGGGTTGAGCGCCTCGGTTGTGTCGAGGATGGAGAACTCTTCGCCCGCTGCCGCGTTCTTCCGGTAGCCCCAGCCCAGTTCGAACTTGAGGTAGGGGGTCAGTGGACGGCTGAGTACGTGGACCCGGTAGATTCGCTTGCCCGACTCGGTTGCACCCCTGACTTCCTCCACCCAGTCCGCGTTGTAGTCATCCGGCTGAGACCCGCCCGACAGATACGACCGAAATGCCTCGACGTTACCCGACCTGCTGTAATCATCCAGCGTCTCAAGTCGGAAGGCCTCACGTTCGAATGAATCGAAGAGGTCGCCCAGGGATTTAGAGGACACCATCGGCAATGGCCTTCTTCAGCAGTTCCACCGGGATCTCCACGACCCCTTCGCCCTGCGGCATGGCGAGTCCGTGATCGTCTCCCGTGTAGCCCTGGACCAGGAGAGTGCCTCGGTCGGTCCGGTAGAGCGTCGGGCATTCCTTTTTGTCACAGATCCGGGTGAGGACGGTGACCTGCATCGGTATCCCCCTTCGCGCTGGTGTTCTTTCGATCCTCAGGGCGGGGCGAGCGGCGGTCAAGGATGGGTGTGTGCGGGAACGGGAAACCGGCTGCCTTGGGTCAGTCCTGCCAGTCGAGTTGGGGGGTGGGGATGCCCAGGGTGCGGGCGTGGGTGACCGCTGCGGCGCGGGCTTCGGGGTTGCCGCGGGGGTAGTGGAAGACGCGGTCGGGGAAGACGACGTATGCCTCGGTGGGGGTATTGAAGTTGGCGTACCAGCCGCCGGTCGGCGCCAGGCAGCGCGACAGGGCGGCTGCCAGGCGCTCGGCGTCGGCCTCTTCGGCCTGGAAGTCGAGGAGGGTCCAGTGGCGGGGCTGGGCGGGTGCGGCGCCGGGTACCTCGATGCGGCGTATCCGGGTGAGGTGTAGGGGCACCTCGTCCAGGACGCTGCCGACCCGCAGGCTTTCCGCGATCAGTACGCCGTCGAGCATGCGGGTCTCCCTGCGGGGGATGGCGGTCAGGCAGTGGGGAGTTCGTCGGTGCGGACCGCGGTGACGAAGGCGGTCCAGGCGGTCGGGGTGAAGGTGAGGGTGGGGCCGTGGGGGTCCTTGGAGTCGCGAACGGGCACGGTGCCGTGGGGGGCGAGGGCGGGGGCCCATTCGAGGCAGTTGCCGCCCTCGCCGCCGCTGTAGCTGCTCTTGACCCACGCGGTGCTGCTGGGGCCGGGGATGGTGATCATCTGGCGTACTCCTCCGCGATGCCCGGCCCCCGGGCCCGTCCCGCCCCCGGGACCCCGGGTCCAGATCCGGGTCAGGCGCCCGGGCGGACCGGGATGGAGGTGAAGGTGGGGGAGGGGGCCGGGTCCTGGAAGAAGTCGTTGCCCTTGTCGTCCACGACGACGAACGCCGGGAAGTCCTCAACCTCGATCTTCCAGACCGCTTCCATGCCCAGCTCGGCGTACTCCAGGACGTCGACCTTCTTGATGCAGTCCTGCGCCAGCCGCGCCGCGGGCCCGCCGATGGAGCCGAGGTAGAAACCGCCGTGCGCGGCGCACGCGTTGGTGACCTGCTGCGAGCGGTTGCCCTTCGCGAGCATGACGAACGAGCCGCCCGCTGCCTGGAACTGCTCGACATAGGCGTCCATCCGGCCCGCCGTGGTGGGCCCGAAGGACCCGGAGGCGTACCCCTCGGGCGTCTTGGCCGGACCGGCGTAGTACACCGCGTGGTCGCGCAGGTACTGCGGCATCTCCTCGCCCGCGTCCAGCCGCTCCTTGATCTTGGCGTGCGCGATGTCGCGCGCGACGACCAGCGGCCCGGACAGCGACAGCCGGGTCTTGACCGGGTACTTGGTCAGCTCGGCGCGGATCTCGTCCATCGGCCGGTTGAGGTCGATGCGCACCACGTCGTCGTCGAGGTGCTCGTCGGTGGTCTCCGGCAGGAAGCACGCCGGGTCGGTCTCCAGCTGCTCCAGGAAGACGCCCTCCGCGGTGATCTTCGCCAGCGCCTGCCGGTCGGCCGAGCAGGACACCGCGATCGCCACCGGGCAGGACGCGCCGTGCCGCGGCAGCCGCACCACGCGCACGTCGTGGCAGAAGTACTTCCCGCCGAACTGCGCCCCGATCCCGATCTTCTGGGTCAGCTCGAAGACCTGCTGCTCCAGCTCCTTGTCGCGGAAGCCGTGCCCGGCCGGCGACCCGGACTCCGGCAGCTCGTCCAGGTAGTGCGCCGAGGCGTACTTCGCGGTCTTGAGCGCGAACTCCGCGCTGGTGCCGCCGACCACGATCGCCAGGTGGTAGGGCGGGCAGGCGGCGGTGCCGAGCGAGCGGATCTTCTCCTCCAGGAAGCGCATCATCGACGCCTCGTTGAGGACCGCCTTCGTCTCCTGGTAGAGGAAGGACTTGTTGGCGCTGCCGCCGCCCTTCGCCATGAAGAGGAACTTGTACGCGCCGCCGTCGGTGGCGTACAGCTCGATCTGGGCCGGCAGGTTGGAGCCGGTGTTCTTCTCGTCCCACATGGTCAGCGGCGCCATCTGGGAGTAGCGCAGGTTGAGCTTGGTGTACGCGTCGTAGATGCCGCGGGAGAGGGCTTCCTCGTCGCCGCCCTCGGTCAGCACCTGCTGGCCGCGCTTGCCCATCACGATCGCGGTGCCGGTGTCCTGGCACATCGGGAGGACCCCGGCCGCGGCGATGTTCGCGTTCTTCAGCAGGTCCAGGGCCACGAAGCGGTCGTTCGGGCTGGCCTGGGGGTCGTCCAGGATGCGGCGCAGCTGGGCGAGGTGGGTCGGGCGCAGGTAGTGCGAGATGTCGTGCATGGCCTCGGCCGCGAGCCGGCGCAGCGCCTCCGGTTCGACCTTCAGGAAGGTGCGGCCGTCCGCCTCGAAGGTGCTGACTCCCTCGGCGGTGACCAGGCGGTACGACGTGGGGTCCGCACCGAGCGGAAGCAGATCCGTGTACGTGAACTCGGGCATTGCGGCATCCTCACAGGCTGCGTCGACGCTGAAGCGTATTCAGAGTAGATCCCCCCGCCGCGGCCCTTCCCGGGGGGCGCCGGGGCCGCCCCCTAGGGGAGCGTTCAGGGGTCTTCGGGGTAGTCGCGATCTATCGCGTCTGTGTACCGTGGCGGAGTGGACGAATCGCCGCTCCAGAAGCCCCCACCGCCCGCGGCAGAACCCGCGGCGGCGCCCGTGACCGAGCCCGCGGCGGACCTCGCGCAACCGTCCGCCCAGCCGCCCGCGCAACCGTCCGCCCAGCCCCCCGCAGAGGCGCCCGCCCAGCCCCCCGCGCCCGCACCCGCGCCCGCGCAACCCTCCCCCCAGCCGCCCGCCGCCGGCACCCTGCGCGCCTCCGACGCCGACCGCGACCGTTTCGCCGACATCCTGCGCGAGGCCCTCGCCGAGGGCCGGCTCGACGCGTCCGAGCACTCCGAGCGGCTGGACCGGGTCTACGCCGCGAAGACGATGGGCGAACTGGAGCCGCTGGTACGGGATCTGCCCGCCGGGAACACGTCCGCCCCCGCCCCCGCGGCCCGTCCGTACGCGGTCGGCCGGACCGGCGAGAACCCCAACCTCGTGGCCGTGCTGAGCGGCGCGGAACGCAAGGGGCGCTGGCGGGTCGGCAGCCGGATCACCGCGGTCGCGGTCATGGGAGGCGTGGAGATCGACCTGACCGAGGCCACCTTCACCGCGCCCGAACTGGTCATCCACTGCACCGCGGTGATGGGCGGCATCAGCATCAGGGTGCCGGAGAACGTCACGTTGCACGGCAGCGGTGTGATCGGCGTCATGGGCGGCGCCGACGTACGCGCCTTCGAGTCGCCCGACCCGCAGGCGCCGTCGGTACGGGTCACCGGCGTCGCGTTCTGGGGCGGGGTCGAGGCCAAGGCCAAGCGCGGCAAGACCGTCGTCGACTGGACGAAGAAGCGGCTCAGCGCCTGACGTGAGCGGGGCGCGCCGGGGCCCGACGGCCGCCCGCGGCGCGCCGGCCGGGCGTCCGATACGGCGTACGCCGGAGCGACGGTCGTACGCGGGAACGAACACGGTGCGCATGAAGTCGCGCACAGCGGGTAGGGGAACGGCACGCCGCCGCACGGCTGCTCGCCCAGCACCGCCCGGGCGCCGGGTGGTGACGGGCAAGCGTGGCAATCCCCCCAGTTCCGCGCCTTGGGGCCCCAAGCCGTCGTCAGGAGTTTCCCGTGCTTCAACCGATCGAGCCCGCCACGGACCCCACGCTCCCGCTCGGACATCCGCGGGATCTCGGTGGTCCCTGGCACTCGGAGGCCGCCTGCCGGAGCGACGAGGCGGGGCTGTTCTTCGCCCCGTCGAAGGAGCCGACGGCGGCCCGGCTGTCGCGTGAGGAGGCCGCCAAGCGGGTCTGCGCGCGCTGCCCGGTGATGCTGGAGTGCCGCGAGCACGCCATCCTCCAGCCGGAGCCGTACGGGGTGTGGGGCGGCATGACCGCGGCCGAGCGCCGGGTGGTACTCGCCCGGCGGCGGCGCCGCGAGGTGGAGCTTCAGCACGCGGCCCCGCCGATCGCCGCCGCGGGCTGAGCCGCGCGGCGGCGATCGGAGGCCGTCAGGAGGCCGTCAGGACGCCGCCCGGACGCCGTCGGCCGTCGGGACGTCGGGCGCCGTCAGGACGTCAGCGAGGACCGCAGGTCGCCCATCGGGACGGCGAACACGATCCGCTGCCGCAGTACCGTGCCGCTGGTCGGGTACTCGCCGTTGGGCCCTGCGGCCCATTCGGTCTGCGCCCACGCCTGGTCGAGGTCGGCCATGAAGGTCATCCCCTCCGAGTGCTGGGCCCAGGTGTGCTGGGCGCCGGTGCTGCCGCCGGTGGAGGTGGTGGCGTTCGCCGCGGTCTGCGTGCCGCTGCCGGGCAGCGGGACCCGCCACGGGATGCCGTGCACCCCGGGGCTGCCCAGGGAGTCGGCGGTGTACACGACGCGCTCCCCGTCCTCGGTGCGGTTCAGCGTGCCCTGCATGCCGACGATGTCCGTGTCGTACACGTCGATCGGGTCGGCATGGCCGGCGCTGTTCACCGCGATCGGCATGAGGCGGCTGGTCGGCGCGAGCTTGTACCGCCAGATGCGGGACGTCACCCCGGTCAGGCCCGAGCTCACCCACTCGTTGGCGACCAGTGTGTACGGGTTCTGCGACCGGTCCATGGACAGGCCGTCGAAACAGGGCAGCCGGTCGGCGCTGTGGTCGTCGTAGGTGCAGGACGACGTGACGCTGTACGACCCGATGGCCGGCCAGAAGTACTGGTAGCCGTGGGCCGACACCTCGCTGCCGCGGTGCCCGATCCAGGAGGCGTTCGTGGTGGCCCGGTAGATGTGCTTGGTCGAGAACACGTAGATCGCGTTGTGGTGGGCGTCGCCGTCGAGCGATGCGGTGACCAGGAGTTTGTCGCCCCACCACACCATGCCGCCCATGTGTGAGCCGAAGCGCGCGAAGTCGGTGCCGCCGGACGTCGGGATCACCGGCAGCACCCACCGGTAGCCGAACCTGTTCGCCGAGCCCTCGGTGTCGTTGATGACGGCGATGCGGCCCATCGCGGTGGTGTGGGGCGCGCTGGCCCAGCCGGAGAGCAGCACGCGGTCGGTGCCCCACATGCCGTCGGCGTCGGCGTCACCGGACGAGGTCATGCCCTGCGGCGACCAGTTCTGCGTGCCGGCGTCGCCCGCGTCCCAGCAGTAGGCGCTGCCCGTCGCCGGGTCCAGCGGCACGGTGGCCCGCTCGTCGGCGGTGCACGAGGAGCCGCTGACGGCGTGCAGGTGGTGGTTCACCGAGTTCGCGATGGCATCGATGCTGCTGTTGGCGAAGGTGTCGTCCATCGCCTGCTGGCTGGCGTCCGACACGCGGTGCACCGTCAGTTCGAGTTTCGCCGCTGCCGTGGACGAGGCGCGCACCGCCTTGCCCGGCGTCCCCGGCGACGCGCTCGCCGGGCCCGCGCCGGCCAGCGACACGGCGCCCAGCGCGAGGATCGCGGCGCCTGCCGCTGTGACGCGCCCGGCCAACCGCCACCTGCCGCTCCGCTGCCGGCCCGTCCCCGCTGCTCTTCCGTCCCCGCTCGCACGTTTCATCGTCACGCCCCTCCGTCGCGGTCGGTCCGGCGGGCGGATGCACCGCGTCGCGCGTCACAGCGGACTCGCCACGCGAGCGCCCCCCGGCGAGGACGCAACCTACCGCGCCGCGCACCGGCGGTGAAGGGTACGCAGAACGCGCCCCGCCGCCCAGGGGGGCGCCCGCCCAGCCCGGCGGGAGCGGGGCGGGCGGGCGCCTACCAGCCCGTCAAGGGGGCCGACCGGTGCGCGGGGGCCTCAGTTCGCGCGGTCGAAGTCGATCGCGCTGTACGCCCGCAGCTTCGACAGCCGGTGCACCGAGTCGATCTGCCGGATCGTGCCGGACTTCGACCGCATCACCAGCGACGAGGTGGTGGCCGTCTCCGCGCGGTAGCGCACGCCGTTCAGCAGTTCGCCGTCGGTGATGCCGGTCGCCACGAAGAACACGTTGTCGCCGCTGACCAGGTCCGCGGTGTGCAGGACGCGGTCGAGGTCGTGGCCCGCGTCCAGTGCCTTGCGCCGCTCGGCGTCGTCCTTGGGCCACAGCCTGCCCTGGATGGTGCCGCCCATGCAGGCCATCGCGCACGCGGTGATGATGCCCTCCGGGGTGCCGCCGATGCCCAGCAGCAGGTCCACGCCGGTGCCCTCGCGGGCGGCCATGATCGCGCCCGCCACGTCGCCGTCCGCGATGAACTTGATCCGCGCGCCGGTCTCCCGGATCTGCCGGGCCAGTTCGTCGTGGCGCGGCCGGTCGAGCACCACGACCGTCACGTTCTCCACGGCGATGCCCTTCGCCTTCGCCACCCGGCGGATGTTGACCGCCGGCGGCGCCGTGATGTCCACGAACTCGGCCGCCTCCGGGCCCGCCACCAGCTTGTCCATGTAGAAGACCGCCGAGGGGTCGTACATGGTGCCGCGGTCCGCCGCGGCGAGCACCGACACGGCGTTCGGCATGCCCTTGGCGGTCAGCGTGGTGCCGTCCACCGGGTCCACGGCGACGTCGCACTCCGCACCGGTGCCGTCGCCGATCCGCTCGCCGTTGTAGAGCATCGGCGCCTCGTCCTTCTCGCCCTCCCCGATGACGACCACGCCGTTCATCGACACGGTGTGCACGAGGGTGCGCATGGCGCGCACGGCGGCGCCGTCCGCGCCGTTCTTGTCGCCCCGGCCCACCCAGCGGGCCGAGGCCAGCGCGGCGGCCTCCGTGACCCGGACGAGTTCGAGGGCAAGGTTGCGGTCGGGCGCCTCCGGGCTCACTTCGAGTTGCGGAGGCAAGTGCTGTTCGGTCATCACGCGCACCTTTCTGTACGAGGACGGCCGGAAAATGAGGGTAGTGCGACCCTATCGGGTGAACTGCGAATCTGAGCAGGGGGCATGTCACATGAGCGGGCACTGCTTTGCGGGTACCCGGCGGACGGAGCGCAAACGTGGATGAGGGACGATAGGGCGCGTGGCAGCGGACAAGCGTGGTGGCAACAAGACGGTGCGGGACCTGATCCTGTCGATGCTGGTGCTCGGCGTGGCGGTCTACCTGATCTACCTGTTCATTCCGCACGACTCGAAGGCCACCCCGGTGAAGACCGAGAGCGTCGGGTACACCGTGGAGTTGCAGCAGGCCCGCCGGGACGCGCCCTTCCCGGTCGCCGGCCCCACCGGGCTCGGCGCGAAGTGGAACGCGACGTCGGTGACGTACTCCGGCAGCGACCCGAAGAACGTCACCTGGCACGTCGGCTTCGTCGACCCCGACCAGCAGTACGTCGCCCTGGAGCAGACCAACGGCGACCCGGCGGACTTCATCACCCAGGTCACGATCAACGGCCACCGCGACACCGGGCGCACGCTGCCCGTCAACGGCGTGGCCTGGCAGCGCTGGACCGGCGGCCGCTACGACGCGCTCGTCCGCGAGCAGGGCGGGGTCACCACGGTGGTGCTCGGCACCGCCCCGACCAGCAGGCTCCAGAGCTTCGCCGCGTCCCTCAAGCCGTAGCCGTAGCCGTACGGCTCTGCCCCCGGCTCGTCCGGCTACTCGGCGCCGGGGCCGTCCGCCTCCTCGGCCTCCTCCGCCGCCAGCGCCGCGTCAAGGCGGGCCCGGGCGCCCTCCAGCCAGCGCCGGCAGACCTTGGCCAGCTCCTCGCCCCGCTCCCACAGCGCGAGAGACTCCTCCAAGGTGGCACCGCCCGCCTCCAGGCGGCGCACCACGTCGATGAGTTCGTCGCGCGCCTGCTCGTAGCCGAGGACGGCGCCGGAATCCTGGTCAGCCATACCCGCAAGCCTAGGGCGTACCTCGGACACTCCCGGTCACGCCGGGGTGCGGATCTCCAGCATCACGCACCCGGTCCGGGTGCGGTACGGGCCGTGCGGCATCCCCGGCGGCCGGGAGGCGTAGGACCCGGCGGTGAAGACCCGGCCGAGCGTGAGGTCCTCCAACTCGCCCTCCAGCAGGTACACCTCCTCGTAGTACGCGTGCCGGATCACGCCGGCGGCCGAGGTGTCCAGCCCCGGCTCCCACCGCGCCAGCCGCGTCTGCTCGACCGCCGGGTCCGCCCCGGCCGACAGCCGCCGCTCGGCCACCCCGGCCGCCCCGGGATCGGCCCGCCACTCCACCCCCGCCACCTCGTAGAACTCCCGCTCGTCCTTCATCCCGTGCCCTCCTCCCCGGCTTCCCGGGCTGCTTCTCCCGCCGCTTCGACCCGTACGGTGAAGTCGCCCTCCGCGACGCGGGCGCGCAGGGGGTCACCCGGGGTGACCTCGGCGGGGGCGCGGACCGCGGTGCCGTCCGGGCGCTGGAGGACCGCGTAGCCGCGGCGCAGGGTGGCGGCGGGGGAGAGGGCGACGACGCGGGCCAGGGTGTGGGTCAGGTCGGCGTCGGCGCGGTCCAGGAGGTGCCCGAGGGTGCGCCGGGCGCGGTCGGTGCGGTCGCCGACCTCCGCCTCGCGCTGCTCGACCATGCGGTAGGGCTGCGCGAGGGCGGGGCGGCTGAGCGCCGCGGCCAGGCCGCGCTCCTCCCGGTCGAGGATGCCGCGCACCACCCGCAGCGCCCGGTCCCGTACCAGCTGGACGCGGGCCAGTTCCTCGCGCACGTCCGGCACGATGCGCTTGGCGGCGTCGGTCGGGGTGGAGGCGCGCAGGTCGGCGACGAGGTCGAGCAGCGGGGTGTCCGGTTCGTGGCCGATCGCGGAGACCACCGGGGTGCCGCAGGAGGCGACCGCCCGGACCAGCCGCTCGTCGGAGAAGGGCAGCAGATCCTCCACGCTGCCGCCGCCGCGGGCCACCACGATGACATCCACCTCAGGGTGGTCGTCCAACTGCTGCACGGCCTCGATCACCCGGGGCACCGCGGTGGCGCCCTGCACCGGCACGTTGCGCACCTCGAAGCGGACGGCGGGCCAGCGCAGCCGCGCGTTCTCCCGTACGTCCCGCTCGGCGGCCGACGCCCGCCCGGTGACCAGGCCGATCAGCCCGGGCAGGAAGGGCAGCGGGCGCTTGCGGTCGGCCGCGAACAGCCCCTCGGCGGCCAGCGCCTTCTTCAACTGCTCCAGCCGCGCCAGCAGTTCGCCCATCCCGACCGGCCGGATCTCGGCCGCCCGCAGCGACAGGGTGCCCCGCGGCCCGTACCACTCCGGCCGGGCGTGCACCACGACCCGCGCGCCCTCGCCGACCACGTCGGCCACCTGCTCGTACACCGCGCGGTAGCAGGTCACGGAGATCGACGTGTCGTGCGAGGGGTCGCGCAGCGTCAGGAACACCACCCCGGCGCCCGGGCGGCGGGAGAGCTGCGTGATCTGGCCCTCCACCCACACCGCCCCGAGCCGGTCGATCCAGCCGCCGATCAGCCGCGACACCTCGCCGACCGGAATCGGCGCTTCCGCCGAGGTGTTCAGAGCCATGACGGCACCCTAATGCGCCCCGCCGACACCCCGCCCCGCGCCGGGCGCCGCCCCGTACGATGGACGGCATGACCTCTGACTCCGCCCGCCGTGTCCTTCTTGCCGCCCCCCGCGGGTACTGCGCGGGTGTGGACCGCGCCGTCGTCACCGTCGAGAAGGCGCTGGAGCAGTACGGCGCCCCGATCTACGTCCGCAAGCAGATCGTGCACAACAAACACGTGGTCCAGACCCTGGAGAAGAAGGGCGCCGTCTTCGTCGACGAGACGGAGGAGGTGCCGGAGAACGCGATCGTGATCTTCTCCGCCCACGGCGTGGCCCCGGTCGTGCACGAGGAGGCCGCCGAGCGCAGCCTCGCCTCCATCGACGCCACCTGCCCGCTGGTCACCAAGGTGCACAAGGAAGCGGTCCGGTACGCCGGCGAGGACTACGACATCCTGCTCATCGGCCACGAGGGCCACGAAGAGGTCGTCGGCACCATGGGCGAGGCCCCCGAGCGCATGCACCTGGTCGACGGCCCCGCCGACGCGGCGAAGGTCAAGGTGCGCGACGAGTCCAAGGTGGTCTGGCTCTCCCAGACCACGCTGTCGGTCGACGAGACCATGGAGACCGTCGACGCCCTCCAGGAGCGCTTCCCGAAGCTGGTCTCGCCGCCGAGCGACGACATCTGCTACGCCACGCAGAACCGCCAGGTCGCGGTGAAGCAGATCGCCGCCGAGGCCGACCTGGTGATCGTGGTCGGCTCGCGCAACTCCTCCAACTCCATCCGGCTGGTGGAGGTCGCCCTCCAGGCCGGGGCCGGCGCGTCCTACCTGGTGGACTTCGCCGAGGAGTGCGAGGACGCCTGGCTGGAGGGCGTGCGCACCGTCGGCGTCACCTCGGGCGCGTCCGTGCCGGAGGTCCTGGTCGACGGGGTACTGGAGTGGCTGGCCGCGCGCGGCTTCGACGACGTGTCGGTGGTGACCTCCGCGAAGGAGTCCATCCAGTTCTCCCTGCCCAAGGAACTGCGCCGGGATCTGCGTGCGGAGGCCGCCGAGCGGGCATCGGCCAAGAGGTGAGCGATTCCACCCACCTTTAACCTGGGGGCCATGAACATGTTCGGTGTGGACATCGGCGGTACGGGTATCAAGGGCGCTCCGGTCGATCTCGACCGGGGCGAGCTCGCGGAAGAGCGGTTCAAGGTGCTGACCCCGCACCCGGCGACGCCGGAGAGCGTCATCGACGGGGTGGCCGAGGTGGTCGGCCACTTCGGCCACTCCGGGCCGCTCGGCGTCACCTTCCCCGGTGTCGTGGTCGACGGGGTGACCCGCACCGCCGCCAACGTGGACAGCGGCTGGGTGGGCGTGGACGCGCGCAAGCTGCTCAGCGAGCGGCTCGGCCGGCCCGTGGTCATCCTCAACGACGCGGACGCCGCCGGGGTCGCGGAGATGACCTTCGGGGCCGGGCGGGGCCGCGGCGGCACCGTCATGCTGCTCACCTTGGGCACCGGGATCGGCAGCGCCCTGTTCGTCGACGGCCACCTGGTGCCCAACACGGAGCTGGGCCACCTCGAACTGCACGGCCACGACGCGGAGAAGCGCGCGTCGGTCAAGGCCCGCGAGGACGAGGACCTGAGCTGGGAGCACTGGGCGCGGCGGCTGAAGAAGTACCTCGCGCACGTGGAGATGCTCTTCTCACCCGACCTGTTCGTGATCGGCGGCGGGGTCAGCCGCAAACCGGAGAAGTTCCTGCCGCTGATCCACGGGATCAGCGCGGAGATCGTCCCCGCGGAGCTCCAGAACAACGCCGGGATCGTCGGCGCGGCGATGGCTGCCGCAAAGCTCTGACCGCCACGATCGCGGCGGCCAGCACCGTACCGGTGTAGAGCCAGCCCGTCATCGTGGCCAGGCCGGTGAAGACCCCCACCAGGTGCCCGACCAGGCTCCCGTCGCCCCCGTCGGCCGTCAGGGTGACGGCGGCGGCGAACGCGATGGGCGCCGCCACCGGCGCCGCCACCAGGTCGTACGGCCGTACGTACAGTGCGGCGGCGATGCACACGGCGACGAACACCAGCCCGAAGAAGGTGCCGGGGCCGTCGAAGAGGAAGGCGTCGGCGGCCCCGGCCAGCACGGTCACCACGGTGGTCAGGGCGCCGGTGCCCAGGCCCGTGAGGCGGGGACGGGGGCGGGGCAGGGCGCGCAGGCGTTGGGTGGCCGCGGTGAGGAGGGTGGCGCTGGAGGTGCCGGCCGGGGGCTTGCCGGGGGGTCTGGCGGGGGCCTTGCCGGGGCGCTGGTTCGGGCGCTGGTTCGGGTTCGGGGTCGGGCGGTTCGCGGTGCGGGGGGCCGCGGTGCGGGTGTTCGCGGGGGCCGCCGGCGCGGTGGGGACGGTGCGGGCGGTCATGCTCGTACGCGCTGTGTGTTGCTCCACCTACTCAACGTAGGCGCGTGGCGAGGGCGGCGCGCGCCCGGGACACGCGGATTCGCTCGCCTGGGCCCTCTGTTCGAAGTGGCCCGTTCGAGTGAGGGGTGGGGGTGGCGGGCCCTGCGGGGTGGACGGCCGGCTCGCGGAGCGGGGGGTGGGGGTGTGCTGCGATGCGGGCGGCGGGAGCGTGCTGCGATGCGGGCGGGGCCGGGGGCGGGGCGGCGGCCCGTAGACTGGTCGGCGCCAGCTCCCACCTCCTGCCACGGGAAGACGTCACGTGTCGCTCTCCATCGGAATCGTCGGCCTGCCCAACGTCGGCAAGTCGACGCTCTTCAACGCCCTGACCAAGAACGACGTGCTGGCGGCCAACTACCCGTTCGCCACCATCGAGCCGAACGTGGGTGTGGTCGGGGTGCCCGACCCGCGGCTGGACAAGCTCGCCGAGATCTTCAGCTCGGCCCGTACGCTGCCCGCGACCGTGGACTTCGTCGACATCGCCGGCATCGTCCGCGGCGCCTCCGAGGGCGAGGGCCTGGGCAACAAGTTCCTCGCGAACATCCGGGAGTCCGACGCGATCTGCCAGGTCATCCGCGCCTTCAAGGACGAGAACGTGGTCCACGTGGACGGCAAGGTCTCGCCCCGGGACGACATCGAGACGATCAACACCGAGCTGATCCTCGCCGACCTGCAGTCCGTGGAGAAGGCGATCCCGCGCCTGGCCAAGGAGTCGCGGATGCAGAAGGACAAGGCGAAGGTGCTGGCCGCGGCAGAGGCCGCGCAGACGATCCTCGCCGCCGGGGACACCCTCTTCTCGCACGGCATCACCAAGGGCACCGAGCAGGGCGCCCTGCTGCACGAACTGCACCTGCTCACCACGAAGCCGTTCCTCTACGTCTTCAACGTCGACGAGGACGAGCTGACCGACGAGGCGTTCAAGGACGAGCAGCGCGCGCTCATCGCCCCGGCCGAGGCGATCTTCCTCAACGCGAAGCTCGAAGCGGACCTCGCCGAGCTCGACGACGCCGAGGCCCTCGAACTCCTCCAGTCCGTCGGCCAGGACGAGCCCGGGCTCGCCACCCTCGCGCGCGTCGGCTTCAACACCCTCGGGCTCCAGACCTACCTCACGGCCGGCCCCAAGGAGTCCCGCGCCTGGACCATCAAGCGCGGCGCCACCGCCCCCGAGGCCGCCGGTGTCATCCACACCGACTTCCAGAAGGGCTTCATCAAGGCCGAGGTCATCTCCTTCGACGACCTCGTCGCCACCGGCTCCGTCGCCGAGGCCCGTGCGAAGGGCAAGGCCCGCATGGAGGGCAAGGACTACATCATGCAGGACGGCGACGTCGTGGAGTTCCGCTTCAACGTCTGACCGCTGCCGCGCTGCTCCTTGCTGGTCAGGCCGGCGGGGGCAGGGTGGTCAGGAGGGTGGCGATGGTGGGGGGTACGGTGCGGTGCCAGTAGGTGGTGGGGCGGAGCATCGCGTGGTCGCCGCCGGGGACGAGGGTGATGTCGGCGTGTGCGCCGGCTGAACGCGCCCGGTGGGTGAACGAGGCGGACGCGCGGGGGTCGGTGACCCGGTCGCGGTCGCCGTGGAGCACGACGACGCGCTTGCCCCGCAGGTGGGCGACCGGTTCTCCGTCGGGGCACCAGGGCGCCAGCGCCAGGACGGCCCGGACCTGGGGTGCCTCCGCGGCGCGCAGGGCGGCGCGGCCCCCCATCGAGTGGCCGACGAGGATCGTGGGGATCGCCGCGGGGCGGAGCGGGAGTTCCGCCAGTGCCTGGCGGGCGTCCCGCAGCGGGTCGGCGTCCGGGCCGTTCCAACCCCGCATGCGGTAGCGGACGCTGCCGACGAGGACGTCGTCCGGTGCCGCGGCGGCCACCGCCCGGACGAAGGGGTGCATCCGCAGGGCCGCCAGGTGCCAGGGACGTGACGGCGCCCGGCTGTCGGCCCGCCCGCCGTGCAGGAACAGGACGGCGGCCACGGGGCGATCGGGCGCCCGGCGCGCCAGCAGCGCGCGGGAGTGGGTGGTGTGCGGTGCCATGCCGGCGCCCCTTTCCTACGGCCGCCCTGAGGGTACGGCCCCGTCGTCCTGCTCCTCAGCCGGAGTCGCGCGCCTGCCAACCCCCGGGCGCCGCGGGCATGCCCGCTCGCCCGTCGGCGGTGGGACGCACGGCCAGGACCTGGTCGACTCCCATCCGGCGCTCCTCGAAGGCCAGGGCCGCCCCCACCAGGTAGAGGCGCCACACACGGGCCGTCTCCTCGCCGACGAGCGCGACGAAGCCGCCCCAGCGCTCCTCGAGGGTGCGGTGCCAGGCGGCGACCGTCAGGACGTAGTGCTCGCGGAGCGATTCGGCCGAGCGGACCTCGAGCCCCGCTTCTTCCAGCAGGGCGACCGTTTCGCCGAGCGGGCGCATGTGCATGTCCGGGGCGATGTACGCCTCGATGAAGGCGCCGCCGCCGGGCGCCGTCGCCCCCCGCGACATCTGCTGCACCAGCACGCGTCCTCGGGGGCGGACCAGCCGGTGCAGGGCGGCGGCGAACGCCGGGTACCCGGCGGGTCCGACGTGCTCGCCCATCTCGACCGCGGACACGGCGTCGTAGCCGCCGCCCGTGATGTCCCGGTAGTCCTGGCACACCACCTCGACCAGGTCCCGCAGTCCGCGTTCGGCGACCTGCTCCCGTACGTGGGCCGCCTGCTCTCCCGCCAGGGTGACGGCGGTGACCTTCGCCCGGTGCCGCTCGGCCGCGTACAGCGTGAGGGAACCCCAGCCGCAGCCGATGTCCAGCAGCCGCGCGCCCGGCCGCAGGTCGAGCTTGCGGCAGATCAGTTCCAGCTTGGCGCGCTGGGCGTCGGCCGCGGTGAAGTCCGGGTCCTGGCGCGTCCAGTAGCCGCAGGAGTACGCCATGGTCTCGTCGAGGAGCAGCCGGTAGAAGTCGTTGGACAGGTCGTAGTGGTGGCTGATGGCGGCCCGGTCGCGGGCCTTGGTGTGCAGGCCGCCGCGCAGCCGCGCCTGCGAGGCCGGTACGGGCGGCCGCGGGCCGGCGGCACCCAGCAGGAGCGCCGTACCGGCGGCCCGGGACAGGTCGCCGGGCCCGAGGCGGGGCGCGTGCAGACGGCGTTCCCGCGCGGCGGCCCACATCGCGCGCAGGCCGTCGGCGAGATCGCCCTCGACGTCGATCTCGCCGGTGATGTACGCCTGGGCCAGGCCCAGTTCACCCGGTTGCCAGAGCAGACGGCGCAGCGCCCGCCGGGAGCGGATCACGACGACGGGGCCGCCGGCCGGGCCGGCTTCGCTGCCGTCCCAGGCGCGCAGGGCCAGGGGGAGCGGGCCGCCGAGCGCTGCTTCGGCGAGTGCGGCGAGCCGGTGGGCGGCGCCGGGCCGCGGGGTCCGGGACAACCGGGTGGTGCGCGGGGTCCGCGTGGTGGGGGTGGTCCGGGGCGTGCGGGGTGTCTTCATCGGGTGGGGGTCTCCTACCTGTAGGGGCGTTGCGCGAGCAACTCGTGGCGATGCGCCGGATGCCCGCCGCCCCGGCCACCGGGAGCGCTCCGGACGCCCGCCTCGTACGGCGTCAGGCGGCGGTCGCGGCTTGACGCCGTACGCGGGTGATCCGAGGCCGTCAGGGGCAGCGGATTGGCCCGGGGCGCCGGTCTTTCCGCCGGCGGACGAGGGGTCCGGGGCGCCGCGGGCCTCCGGTCCGGACCACCGCCTCCTGATCGGGCCGCGCACACGCCGCGTTCGCCGAATTCCCCGGTATTCGTTGCCGTGGCCGCCGCGGATGGGTCCGGCGGAAATGTTCACTCGATGGGGGAGTTGACCAATCCACCGGACGCACGGAGCCGGATTCCGGCCGTGACCGACGACGAGAAGAGAACGCGGCAACGCCCCGGCTGGGCCCGGCGCGGCCTGGCCGCCGGCAGCGGCGTGCTGGCCGGCGTCGCATCGCTCGGCGTCGCCGAACTGGCGTCGGCGGCGGTGCGCCCGGAGGCGAGTCCGGTCGTGGCCGTCGGCGGGGCGGCCATCGACCGTACGCCCGCTGCCGTGAAGGACTGGGCCATCCGGCATTTCGGCACCGAGGACAAGACGGTTCTCCAACTCGGCATCCTCGCCGTGCTGATGCTCTTCGCCCTGGCGCTGGGAGCCGCGGCGCTGCGCTTCCGCCGTACCGGAGCCGCCGGCGTCATGGTGTTCGGCGTGGTGGGGGCCGCCGCGGCCCTGAACAGGCCGGACTCGACCGGTCCCACCGACGCGCTGCCCTCCCTGGCGGGTGCGCTCGCCGGAGCCGCGGTGCTCTTCCTCCTGGTCGGCCGTCTCACCCGCCCCGGGCGCGCGGGCGAAGCCGCCGACGTACCGGAGGTGCCCTCGTCGGGCGAGGGATGGGACCGCCGCGGCTTCGTGGTCGCGGCGGCAGCGGCCGCCGCAGCGTCGGTCGGAGCCGGCGTCCTCGGCAGGAGCCTGAACGGTGTGCGCGGCCACGCCGCCGTCGCCTCACGCGCGAGCATCACGCTGCCGCGCCCAGCCTCGCCGGCGGCGGCCGTTCCCCGGGGCGCCGGGCTCGCGATCGCGGGGATCAGCCCCTTCGTGACGTCCAACAGCGACTTCTACCGGGTGGACACCGCTCTGGTGGTGCCGAAGGTGGACGCGAGCACCTGGCGGCTGCGCCTCCACGGCAAGGGTGTTGCCCGGCCGCGCACGCTCTCCTTCGACGACCTGCTGCGGCGGGATCTGGTGGAGCGCGACATCACGCTCACCTGCGTCTCCAACGAGGTTGGCGGTCCCTACGTCGGCAACGCCCGCTGGATCGGCGTGCGGCTGGCCGACCTGCTGGCCGAGTGCGGGGTGGAGCCGCCCTCCCGCGGCGGCCCGGCCGACCAGCTGGTGGCCCGCTCGGTGGACGGCATGACGATCGGCAGCCCGGTCGAGGACGTCATGGACGGCCGCGACGCCCTTCTCGCGCTCGGCATGAACGGCACACCGCTGCCCTTCGCGCACGGCTTCCCGGTCCGCATGGTCGTACCCGGGCTCTACGGCTTCGTGTCCGCCTGCAAGTGGATCAAGGAGATCGAGCTGACCACGTTCGACTCCTACGACCCCTATTGGGTCAAGCGGGGCTGGGCCCGCCGAGCGCCGATCAAGACCGGGTCACGCATCGACACGCCGAAGCCCTTCGCCCGGCCGAAGGCCGGCGCCGTCATGGTCGCCGGTACCGCGTGGGCCCAGCACCGCGGCATCGACAAGGTCGAGATACGCGTCGACGACGGCCCCTGGCAGCCGGCCCGGCTCGCCGCCGAGGACACCGCCGACACCTGGCGCCAGTGGTCCTTCCCGTGGCAGGCGACCCAGGGCGGACACACCCTCACGGTGCGGGCCACTGACCGTACGGGTGCGCGGCAGACCGACAAACGCACCCGCACCATCCCCGACGGGGCCAGCGGATGGCACTCCGTGGTCGTCACCGTCGACTGAGCCGCGCCGAGACCTGCCGAGACCCGCCGAGTCCCCCCAAAACCCCCAAGACCGTTTCCCCGCACCGAGAAGGCAGCACCTGCTGCCGTGACATCCACTCATCCACCGATCCACCAGGAGAACCCCCGTGAACACCCGTATCCGCCGTATCGCCGTCACCCTGGCCGCTGCGGCCGCCCTGCCGCTGGCCCTCAGCGCCTGCTCCGACAACAGCGGCGACTCCGCCAAGTCCGACTCCTCCGCCAAGGCGTCGGCATCCGCCGCCCCTTCCGACGACGCCATGAAGGGCTCCGCCGGCAGCACCGCCTCGGCCGACCAGCCGTTCGGTCCGGCCTGTTCGGCCGTGCCCGAGAACGGTGCCGGCTCCTTCGACGGCATGGCCCAGGACCCGGTCGCCACGGCCGCCTCCAACAACCCGGCGCTGTCCACGCTGGTGGCCGCGGTCAAGAAGGCCGGGCTGGTCGACACCCTCAACAACGCCCAGAACATCACCGTGTTCGCGCCCACCAACGACGCCTTCGCGAAGATCCCGAAGGCCACCCTGGACAAGGTCCTCAATGACAAGGCTGAGCTGACGAAGATCCTCACTTACCACGTCGTCGGCAAGCAGCTCGCGCCGAAGGACCTGGCGCACGGCTCCTTCCCGACGCTGGAGAAGGCGACGCTCACCACCTCCGGCTCGGGCGAGTCCTACACCGTGGGCGGCTCCGCCAAGGTCGTCTGCGGCAACGTCAAGACGGCCAACGCCACGGTGTACATCATCGACAGCGTCCTGATGCCCGCCAGCTGACACCGCGGGGGCCCGGCCGCGGCGTACCGCGTGCGCAACGAACGGCGCCCAGGCCAATCCGCCGCCCGGGCCGCTCCGGATTACGAGCGAACAGTGATCACCGAGGGCGGGAGCGAAGACGATGGCGCGGACGCGGGCCGGGGCCGGGCACGATGCGGAGGGAGTGAAGGAACCGGGGAAAGGGGACGGCCGGCGGCGCCGTACGGCCGTGGTGGGCTCCGGCGTGGCCGGGCTGACCGCCGCGTACGTCCTCAGCCGCAGCCGGCACGTCACCTTGTACGAGGCCGACGGCCGGCTCGGCGGGCACGCGCACACGCACGACGTGACATCGCCCTCCGACGGGCGGGTGCACCGCGTCGACTCCGGGTTCATCGTGCACAACCGCCGCACCTACCCGCACCTGCTGCGGCTGTTCGACGAACTCGGCGTGGCCACGCAGGAGTCGGAGATGAGCATGTCGGTGCGGTGCGAGGGGTGCGGCCTTCAGTACGCCGGTGCGCGCGGCCCGGCCGGGCTGCTCGCCCGGCCCCGGAGCCTGCTGCGCGGCCGCTACCTGCGGCTGCTGTCCGAGGTGCCCGCCTTCCACCGGGCGGCGCGGCGGCTGCTGGCCCGCGGCGGCGAAGAGGGGCTCACCCTGGGCGGGTTCCTCGACCGCGAGGGCTTCTCCGCCTACTTCCGCACCCACTTCATGACCCCGGTGGTCTCGGCGGTGTGGTCCTGCGACGCCGCCGGCGCCCGGGGCTACCCCGCCGCCTACCTGTTCCGCTTCCTCGCGCAGCACGGCATGCTGTCGGTGGCCGGCTCCCCGAAGTGGCGTACGGTCAGCGGCGGTTCGCGGGAGTACGTCGACCGCGTCGCCAAGCACGTCGCCGAGGTCCGCACCGGCACACCGGTGCGCGCGGTCCGGCGCCACGCCGACGGGGCCGAGGTCACGGACGGGGACGGCGCCACCGAGTCGTACGACGCCGTGGTGATCGCCGTCCACCCCGACCAGGCGCTGCGGCTGCTCGCCGACCCGACCGGGCCGGAGCGCGAACTCCTGGGCGCATTCCGCTACTCCCGCAACGCCACGCTGCTGCACACCGACACCCGGCTGCTGCCGCGTGCCGCGCGGGCGCGCGCCTCCTGGAACTACCTGATGCCCTCGTGCACCGCCGACGCGGACCGGGTACGGGTCAGCTACGACATGAACCGGCTGCAACGCCTCGACGCCGCCGAGACGTTCGTGGTCACCCTGGGCGGTGAGGACCGCGTCGACCCGGGCCGGGTGCTGGCCCGCATGGTCTACGAACACCCCGTCTACACCCCCGAGTCGGTGGCCGCGCAACGGCGGCTGCCCGAACTGAACAGCCCGGTCTGCGCGTTCGCGGGCGCCTACCACGGCTGGGGGTTCCACGAGGACGGCTGCCGCTCCGGCGCCGAGGCGGCCGCAGCGCTGGGGGCGCACTGGTGAGCGCCGTACCCGCCCTGTATCCGTGCACCGTCGCGCATGTGCGCACCGGCCCCAGGCGGTACGCGCTGCGCCACCGTACGTACCTGTGGCTGGTCGACCCCGACCACATGCCCCGACTTCCCCTTCCGCTAAGGCCGTTGGCGCGCTTCGACCCGCGTGACCACTTCACCGGCGAACAACCCTCGATCCGCGCCGGGTTGGACGGCTTCCTCGCCACGCACGGTGTGTCCCTGGACGGCGGGCACGTCCTGATGCTCACCCACGCCCGGGTGTTCGGGTACGTCTTCAACCCCCTGACCCTCTACTGGTGCCACGGCCCGGCGGGCGACCTGCGCTGTGTGGTCGCCGAGGTGCACAACACGTACGGCGGCCGCCACTGCTACCTGCTGACGCCGGACGCGACCGGGAAGGCGGACACCCCGAAGGAGTTCCACGTCTCGCCGTTCTTCCCCGTCGACGGCCACTACCGCATGCGCCTTCCGGCCCCCGGCGAACGACTCGACCTCGCTGTGCACCTGGTCCGCGAGGGCGGACGGGCCCTCACCGCGACCGTACGCGGCGAGCGGCGGGAGGCCACCGCCCGCGGACTGCTGCGGCAGGCGCTGCGCCACCCCTGGTCCACCCTCGCCGTGTCGGCCGCGATCCGCGCCCACGGCATACGCCTCTACCTGCGGGGACTGCCGCTCCAGCCGCGCCCCGCCAGCACCCGCCCGGAGAAGACGACATGAAAACAGCGCAAGCACGCAGCGGCGCCGTGGACCCCGCCCGGTGGCCGGACGTCGCCGCGGTGCCGCCGGCGTCGCGGGCGCGCCGGACCCTGACCGAGGCGGTCGTCCGCCGAGCCCTGCGGGGGCTGCCGCTGCGGGCCCGGTTCGCCGGCGGGCAGACCCGGGGGCAGGGCGGGCCGCTGCTGGAGGTGCGCGACCCGGCCGCCTTCCACGCCCGGATCGGGACCGGCGGGCTGGTCGGCTTCGGCGAGTCCTACCTGGCCGGCGAGTGGGACGCACCCGACGTGGTCGCCGTCCTGACCGTACTGGCCGAGCACGTCGCCGACCTGGTGCCCGCCCCGTTGCAGCGGCTGCGCCGGCTGTGGGCGCCGCGCCACCCGCACGACGAGCGCAACACACCCGACGGGTCCCGGGCCAACATCAGCCGCCACTACGACCTGTCCAACGACCTGTTCGCGCTCTTCCTCGACCCCACCCTCACCTACTCCGCGGCCGTCTTCCGGGGATTCCCGGCGCGTTGGGAGCGGCTCGCCGAGGCGCAGCACCGCAAGATCGACCGGCTGCTCGACCTGGCCGCCGCCGGCGCGGGCACCCGGCTGCTGGAGATCGGCACCGGCTGGGGCGAACTGGCCCTGCGAGCTGCCGCCCGCGGCGCCCGCGTCACCTCCCTCACCCTCTCCCGCGAGCAGCGCGACCTGGCCCTGGAACGGGTCCGCGCGGCGGGACTCGAGGACCGGGTCCGCGTCGAGCTGTGCGACTACCGCGAGGCCCGCGGCACGTACGACGCCGTGGTCAGCGTGGAGATGATCGAGGCGGTCGGCGCGGAGTTCTGGCCGGCGTACTTCCGCACGCTCGACGAGCGGCTGGCGCCGGGCGGCCGGGTCGCGCTGCAAGCGATCACCATGCCGCACGAGCGGATGCTCGCCTCCCGCGGCACCTTCACCTGGATTCACAAGTACGTCTTTCCCGGCGGCCTCATCCCCTCCACGCGGGCGATCGAGGAGACTGTCCGCGACCACACCCGACTGCGCCTCACCCGCCGCGACGCTTTCGGCGCCCACTACGCCGAGACGCTGCGCCTGTGGCGGGAGCGCTTCACCGAACGCGCCGAGGAGACGGCGGCGTTGGGCTTCGACGAGACCTTCCGCCGGCTGTGGACCTTCTACCTCGCCTACTCCGAGGCCGGTTTCCGGGCCGGCTACCTCGATGTCCAGCAGTACCTCTTCACGAAGGAGGGGCCCGCGCGATGAGCAGCGTCCACCAGAAGGGGGCGGCGAAGCCGTGAGCGGGTTCATGCCGGGCGGTTTCGGGTGGGGCGGGTTCGCGTGGGGCGGTTTCGGGTGGGGCGGGTTCGCGTGGAGCGGTTTCGCGCCGAACCTCGCCTGGGCCGCCGCCGCGGCCCTCGCGGTCATGCTGGCCACCTTCGCGGTCGCGGTGCGCACGGGCCGCCACCGGATCGTGGATGTCGCCTGGGGCATCGGCTTCACCGCCGTGGCCGCGGTCACCTTCGCCGCCTCCGCCGGGCAGGGCGACCTCCTACGACGGCTGCTGGTGACGGTGCTGACGGCGGTGTGGGGGCTGCGGCTCGCGGCGCACATCGCCCGCCGGGGGCGCGGCCACGGCGAGGACCCGCGCTACGAGGCGATGCTCGCGAAGGCGCCGGGCCACCGGAACGCGTACGCCCTGCGGAAGGTCTACCTGCTCCAGGGCGCGCTGGTGTGGCTGGTGTCCCTGCCGGTGCAGGCGGCGCAGTACGTGCAGGGCCCGCCGTCGGTGCTCGGTCGGGCCGGGGTCGCCCTGTGGGCGGTCGGCCTGGCCTTCGAGGCGGTGGGCGACGCCCAACTCGCCCGCTTCAAGGCCGATCCCGCGGGCAGGGGAAAGATCATGGACCGCGGCCTGTGGTCCTGGACCCGGCACCCCAACTACTTCGGCGACTTCTGCGTCTGGTGGGGCCTTTTCCTGCTGGCCTGCGACGCCCCGGCGGCGGCCGGCGTGTCCGTGGTGTCCCCGGTGGTGATGAGCCTGCTGCTGACGAAAGGCAGCGGAAAGCGGCTGCTGGAACGGCACATGGCCGAACGGCCGGGTTATGCCGCGTATAGGGCGCGTACCAGCGGGTTCTTTCCCCGCCCGCCCAGGCGGAGGCCCTGACCGGGGCCGGTGGTGCCCTGACGGGACCGGCGGCGCCCAGCCCGGCCCCCCGGCCCCCCGGCCCCCCGGCCCCCCGGCCCAGGCCCCGCGGCACTCAGGCGGGGAAGCCCAGGAGGGCGAGGGGCGCGGAGGTCGGCGCCTTCGAGCCGCCCGCCGGTTCCACGGTGACCCCGACGCCCGAGGCCCCGTCGACGGCCCCGTGCAGAAGAACGGCCTGGTCGGTGCGGTCGGGGTCCATCAGGCCGGCCGCACGCATGGTGCCGCCGTCGTCGAACCACAGCTGGTAGACCTTGCCCGCGGCCGGACGCGCCATCCCCGAGACGAGGAACACCGCCTGGTCCCGTTTCCGCGAGACCACGACCGTACCGCTGGCACCGCCCCGCAGCGCGGCGGTGCGCGTCCTGGCGTCCGGCGAGGTCAGGACGGCCGTGATCGCCTCGGTGCCGCGCTGCGCCCGGTGCGCCTGGCGCAGGGCGTCCTCCGCCCGCTGGTGCTGCCAGAACGTCGTGCCCCCGAGTGCGGCCGCGACCGCGAGGCAGGCGGCCAGCGCCCACCGCGACAGCAGCCGGGCCCGTACCGCCGCATGGCGCGTGCGGCCGGTGCTCGCCCCGCCCGGCGGCTCCTGCCGGACCGACCCGACGCGCCGCAGAACCTGCTCGCGCATGCCCGCCGGAGGCGTCACGGTGACGGCGAGACCGAGCCGGGCCGCGGTGGCCGACAACTCGGCGGCCTCCTGCGCACAGGGTTCGCAGCTCGCCAGGTGGTGCTCGAACGCGGTGAGTTCGGCGTCGGGCAGGGCGTGCAGGGCGTAGGCCCCGGTCATCCGGTGCAGATCGCCGGCGGCGGTCACGCGGTCACCCCCAGGCAGTCGCGCAGGCGGATCAGCCCGTCCCGCAACCGGGTCTTGGCCGTCCCCAGCGGAAGGGCGAGCGCCTCGGCCACCTGGCTGTAGGTCAGTCCGCGGTAGTAGGCGAGCGTGACGGCCTGGTGCTGGATCGCGGTCAGCGTGCGCAGGCACCGCCGTACCTGTTCCCGCTCCAGCCTGGCCTCGACCTGCTCGGTCACCTCGTCGAACTCGGCCGTCCGCGCCAGCAGCGCGGCCTTGTGGTCCCGGGCGGCCGCGGCCTCCACGGAGCGGACCCGGTCCACGGCACGGCGGTGCGCCAGGGTGAGAATCCAGTTGATCGCCGTCCCGCGGTCGCGCCGGTAGCGGGGGGCCTTGCGCCACACCTCCACCAGCACCTCCTGCGCCACCTCCTCCGACTGCGCCTGATCACGCAGCACGGCACGCGCGACCCCCAGCACGGAGCCGGCCACGGCGTCGTAGACGGCCGCGAACGCGTCCTCGTCACCCAGGGCCACGCGGCCCACCAACTCCTCAAGATCCGGTTCCGACGAGGGGTTCCTGCCGATATGAACGGCTTCTCTCACCTGGGCCTCCGCTGTTGGTGCATCTCCGGAGGTGATCCGGTGCCGGCGTCGCGGCGGATTGGTCCTGACGGTGAGGAAACCGTACGGGGTCCGGCGGGGCTTGGCGGGTGCGTCACACCCCGCGGGCCCGGTGGAGATCCGCGAGCCACGGATGCTCCGGGTGCACGCGGGTGAGTAGCCCGGCCAGGATCTCGTGCTGAGCCCCGGTCAGGTGCGGGACGGCCGCGTCGAAGTCTTGCTGGTCCTTTCCGCGGGGGTGCCCGGCCTTGAACAGAAGCACCAGCTCGGGCGCCAGGTACGGGATGCCGGCTCGGGCGTGGTGGATGACGGCGCTGTAGGGAAACCGGATCTCCTCGTCACGTCGGTAGATCCAGGTGCCGCCGTCGTGCGGCTCGCGGAACACGTCGAGCAGATAGTTCCCGGTGGCCGGATCGCGCAGCCACGTCTGATGTACGGCAGCCAGCACCTCTGGTGTGGGGTCCTCCCAGATCCGGCCGCCGCCTGCCGCGTCGAAGACGTATCCGGGGAAGCGCTGACGGACCTCGGGGAAGCCTGCCTCCGGAACCGCGATCTCGATGTCGCCGTGAACGCGCGTCCGCCTGCCCAGGAACAGGTCCAGAGCCCAGCCGCCAGCCACGTACCAGGGCGTGCGGACCCCGGCCAACCGCTGCGCGACCTCGCCCGGTGTCCAAGAGGACGACCACCTGGCGTGGAGGCCGTCGATCTCGTCGGGTGACAGCTCGGTGCCGCCGGCGGGCAGTCGCTCGCTCACCTCAGGGAACCTACCAGCGGTCTCCGGCGCCTGGACGGGTCGTGGCCATCTGTGACGAGCCTGTATGTCGACGGCGGCTGCCAGGTGTACTTCGAGTGCTGCCCCGCTTGGGACGGCGCGGGCGACCAGTTCGACATCGCCTCGCTGGCCGACCTCGCGCTGCTGCCGTGCCTCACGCGTATCGCGGGTGTCCGCAACTGCGGGATCTTCCCGCCCCACCTCGCTGATGCCCTCGCGGCCCGGGGCATCGCCACGGGCTGAGCGGGCCGACGCTATTGGGCAGGGCGTATGGCGCCGGCCGCTCAGGCGCGTGACCATGCGATCTTCACACCATCCGGCGCTCTCCTTCGTGGCCGAGGTCTGTCGGCGTGCGTGCGGTGCGCCGTAGGCTCGTCGGCCTCGACGGGGGACAGAAGTGGTGGGTGAGGAACCATGGGCCACTGGCCTACCGGGGGCGCGGAGCCCGGCGACGCGAACCCTTCGGCGCGGCAGGGGAGTTCGGGCGCGGGGGCGGTTCCGCGGAAGCCGTCTTCCTCGTCGTCCCCGTCGTCCCCGTCCTCCCCGGAGGACCGGCCCGCGGCGCCCGGCGCGCACCCCGCAGGTCCGCCTCCGACGGTTCCGCCCCAGCCTCCCACTCGGCTTCCCCCGCCTCCGACCCTGTACCCGGCGGCGCCTCCCCGGCCGACCGGACCGCCTCGCACCGCGTCGTTCTCGCCGCCCCCGCACCCGCCCCCGCCCGCCCGTCCGCCGTCGAACGGCCGGTTCCGGCCCTGGTTACCCGCGCGACGCGGCCGCCTGATCCTGGCCGCCGTGCTGGCACTGTGCCTGGGCGCCGGCCTGGCCGTCTGGCTCACGGTGCCGACGCACACAAAGGCGCCCGAGTTACGGAAGGCGCCGTTCTACCTCGCGCTGGACAACCTCGCCGCGCAACCGGTGGTGCACTACTCCGGCTCCGCCGCCGGGGTCGGCGAGTGGGACCTCAAGGTCACCAGCGGCGGCGAGGAACTCGGCACGGTCTCCTTCGCCGGGCAGCAGATCGACATCCTGACCGTGGGCGGCCGGACATACGTCAAGCCCCCGCAGGAACTGCTGGCGGGTCTGCCCGGAGACGCACCGTCATCGGCGCTGAAGGGGCAGTGGATCACCGGGGACGACACGCTGAGTGCCGCCCTCCCGAAAGGTCTTGGGACGCCCGCGGCACTCGCCGACTCCTTGTGGGCCGGGCTGGAGAAGGCCACCGACTTCCCGCAGGTCGGTGACGCACCGGTCGTCATCGGCTCCGACCGGGCCTGGCGGGTCACGACGCCCGACGGTGTGCTGTACGTGTCCGCCGCGAAGCCCTACCGCGTGCTCCGGGTGGGTCCGGATTCGTCGCGGGCGGGGGGTACGCCGTCGTCGGCAGCCGCGGCCGGTCAGCGGACGCCGGCAGGGCAGCGCCTGCCGGCAGCGCAGCCCCCGTCGGCAGCTCCGCTCACGGCCGGCCGGGTCGCCCCTGCCGCGGCGGGCGGCCTGAACGGGCTCGGCCGGACGAACTTCGCGCAGATGTCGCCGTCGGACGTGGACCAGACGCTCGGTGACCTCAAGAACCAGACCGAGAAGCTCAAGAGCGCGGTCGACCTCGGCATCCAGTTCGACGTCGAGGGCCAGGAGTCGCTGGACTGCTCCGACAGCAGCTGCACGGTCACCGCGCACGTGACGAGCACGACCACCGCCGGCAGCGCCTCCCGCGTGTCCGGGACGGTCACCGCCCGTCTGACCGCCACCGTCACGGTCAACGGCAAGGACGGCGGCGGCTGCACCGGGCAGGCGACGCTTCCGGTCAACGGGAGCGGGACGATCAGCTGCCCCGACCCCGAGGTCGCCCCGATCGTCGCGGAGATCAAGGAGCAGGCCCAGGAGGAGGCGAACGAGGAGGCGGAGGAGTCCGGCCATGACGCCGAGGTGCCGTACACGCTGGACTACGGCGGCACCGCAGAGGTGTGGGCCGAGGCGGTCGTGCAGGCAGCGGTCGACACGTACGTCAGCGGCGAGCAGGACGAACAGAGCGCGGCCGACCAGTGGGCCAAGGACAACTCCGACTGCGAGGAGGCCGCGTTCACCGGCCCGGCGAGCGCGGACATGGAACCGGTCGGCCTGGTCGCGCGGCCGGTGCGCCATGGCGCGGCCGCGGTCGACGACACGTCCGGTGACGGCGGGGCCGCGGACGACCCCGACGGGGCGGAGGCGTGCGCCGGAAGCGCCGACGGGCTCACCGACGACGACTGGAACGCGATCGACGACAAGTACGGTCCGCAGGTCGCCGACGGTGTCGACTACAACGAGCAGGTGATGCACGGGCCGGACCGGGCCAGGGCGGCCAGCCACACGATCCCGGGCATCGGCCACGATCCGCAGGCGCTCGCCAGGTACTTCGCGAAGTACCGGAACGTGCCCTTCACCCATGTGGACTCCCGGATCGAGGAAGGGGCGTCGAAGGCGTACGCCGTCTACGACGAGGACAGGGGGGTGGCTATCATCAAGAACTCCCGCATGATCCACGGCTACCTCATGAGCCCCGAGAGCTTCGCCAAGCGCTTCGATCCGATCAAGGAGGGCGGATGAGGACCCGGGTACTCGTCGAGCGGGCGGGCCGCGGCTTCCGTCTGCGGTTGACCGCATCGCAGCACTGGCTGCTCGTCAACGCGCTCGCCGCCTTCCTGGAGGGCACAGTCTCCGCCACGGAGGTGGAACTCGTACTCGGCCCGGCCGGAGGGGAACTCGACGCACTGCTCGCCGGTGCCGAGCCGGCGGAGAGCGGCAGCAGGCTCGTCCTGGACGCGGACATCCGGCAGGCACACGCCCTGCACGCCCTGCTGATGAACACCCCGGCCCGGTTCGCGACGGAGGAAGCGTTCCACCACCGGGTCGGGGCCTTTCGGGAGAACCTGCTGAACCTGGCCGCCGGTCTGTGCCAGGCGGTCGGTGGCCTCACCACGGCTCCGCCGACTGACGAGGGGCCGGGGTAGAGGTAGGGGTAGTACGGCCCTCGTCGCTGACGGCCGCCGACGCATGGGCGCGGGCGGATGGGCGCGGGCGGGCTATTCGTCCATGAAGAGGATGCGGCGGGTGGGGGTGGCGGTGCCGGGGGTGGTGAGGGGGGAGACACGGCCGGCGGGGACGGCGCGTTCGCGGCCCCAGGCGCGGATCTCCTCGATCTGCTCGGGGTTGACGCGGCTGAGGGGGACGGTGTTGGCGAAGGCGTCTAGCAGGTAGGAGGGTTTGAGGAGGTGGATGCCGCCGCACAGGTGGGCCTCCTCGCCGACGTCGTGCAGGGTGGACTCGATGTCGGAGCCGGCGAAGCCCTCGGAGAGGTCGACGAGGCGGTCGATCTGCTCGGGGTCGGGCTCGGCCCGCAGATAGCGGCGGTAGTAGACCTCGATGATCTCCCGGCGGTCCTGGCCGTCGGGCAGGTCCACGAAGAACAGCTCGTCGAAGCGGCCCTTGCGCAGCAGTTCGGGCGGCAGGCTGCGGACGTCGTTGGCGGTGGCCACGATGAAGGCGCGCGAACGCGACTCCTGGAGCCAGAACAGGAACTGCCCGACGATGCGCTGCGGTACGCCGGACAGGTCGTCGCGGCCGGCGAGGCCCTTCTCGATCTCGTCGATCCACAGGATGCAGGGCGCCACCCGGTCCGCCATCGCCAGCGCCTCCCGGAACCGGCTCTCGGACTCGCCGAGGTACTTGCCGTGGATGCTGGCCATGTCGAGCCGGTAGAGGGGGAGTTGCCACTCGTGGGCGATGGCCTTCGCTGACAGGGATTTGCCGCAGCCCGGAACTCCCACCAGGAGTACGCCTCTTGGCGGGCGCAGTGCGGAGTCGCGCAGGTCGGCGTGCATCATGTCGTGCTTGCGGGCGAGCCAGGTCCGCAGATTGGTGAGGCCGCCGATCGTGTAGTCGCTCTCCTTGAGCCGGACGCGCTCGATGCCGGTGAGGTCGCTGAAGATGCGGTCCTTGGCCTGGGCGAGCCCGAGGACGTCGGCCTTGAGGATGGACCCCTTGGCGGCGATGGTGGCCATCAGGTTGACGCACTCGGCTTCGGTGACGCCGTTCAGGAACTCGGCCGCGCGCCGGGCGTCGTCGTCGTCCCACTCGATCGGGATGTGGCCGCTGTGGTCGCCGAGGAAGGCGGTCAGGGTGCCGTACATCTCCTCGGTGTTCGGCAGGTCGAGGGTCAGGCTCATGCCCAGGCGCTGGAGGCCGCTCCAGATGGGCGCGTCCGTGATCAGCACGATGCTGCCGGAGTTCTCGTCGGCGAGCCGGGCGAGTTCGGCGATGTGCCGGGTGACGGGGGTGTCCTCCTCCAGGTGGTCGGGGCTGACCAGCACCACGGTGGCGTTGGCCCGGCTGCCGAACTGCTTCCCGGCGAACTCCATGGCGCCGACCAGTGAACGGTCCTCCTGGACCGGGGAGTTGGTGCGCAGGTCGCGCAGGCCGGTGGCCCGGGTGTAGATCCAGAACGGCATGCTGCTGCGGCGGGGCTGCCCGGCCGCCTCCCGCAGCAGCCGCAGGGCGCGCTGCTGCTCGATGGAGCGCATCCCGATCACGGGCACCCGGGCGGAGATGTAGCTGTCGAGGTGGGCCAGGCTTTCGGAGTAGTTCGACATGCGGGCCTTCGGTCGCGTGGGCGGGTGGCGGACAGGCAGGGCGGGCAGCGTGCAAGCAGCGGGGCGGGCGGCGGACATGGAGCGGAAGAGCGGAAGGGGCGGAGGAGCGCGGCCGGCGTACGGTCCCGGGTCCGTTGCGGTCCCGGGTCCGTTGTGGGATCGGGTCCGCGTCTGTCCCGGCCCGCGTCAGTCGGTGATCACCCGGCGGCGCGGCCGGTCCGGGGGCAGCCGCCCCCACGGATCGGGCGCCGGGGCGGCGGAAGCGCCGGGCGGCGACCCGGACTTGGCGCCGCGCCGGCGCCCGGACCCCGCACCAGGCGGCCGGCCCGGCGGCGCCCCCTCCGCGCCGCCCTCCGCCCCGCCCGCCGGGATCGCCGCGGTCAGCGGATTGTCCCGCAGCGTCCGCCGCCGCTCCTCCACCCCGCGCGGATCGGCCCCGTCCTGCCCGGCGGCGTCGTCGAGCGACCGCTCCAACTGCTCCTGCACGTCCCGGATCTGGCCGTCCACCATGCCCGTCAGCTGCTCCCGTAGCGAGGCGGGCAGCCCGGGGTGACCGGCGAGTGCCCGTACGGCCAGCAGCCCGCCGCGCGCCTGGGCGAGCGCGCGGCCGGCCGAGAACTCGTCCGGGGCCGCCTCCAGCGCACCGGTGAGCTGCTCGGCCCAGACCCTGAGCCGGAGGTCGAGCGCCTGACCGAGGTGCAGCCCGAGCCGCGCCCAGGTGTCCGGGGGGAAATCCGGCTCGGCGAGCGGCGGCAGGGCGCCCGGGTCCGCCTCCTCCTGTGCGGACCAGCGGCGCAGGAACTCCACCCACGTCTCGTACGGCCCGCCGCGCCCCCAGTACGCGGTCACGTCCGGCTGCCGGGGCGCCGTACGAGGGTCTCGCCCGGCGGGAGCGGCTCCCAGTCGGGCAGGCCCTCGGCGATCTTGCGGACCCGGCTGGTCACACGTTCGGCGCCGGGCGCCCGGGAGGCGGCGGCCCACGGCGAACCACTGCGGGGAGCAGGCCATGGGGAGCGCGCCGCCGCAGGGGACGCGAGGTGCGGTTGGGAGTCCGTGGCACTCATGACGCGGTTTCCTCCTTCGCTACGGTGCGGCCCTCGAAGCGCGAACCGCCGCTCATCGCGGTGCGCAGGGAGCGGATCAGCTCCCGGCAGGCCGGCTCGGTCTCCTCGGCCGCGGCCAACTTCGCCTTCCAGTCCGTGAGTTCGGCGGACGCGGCGCGCAGCTGGTGCACGGACTCCAGTTTGGCGCTGTCGAGGATCGTGCGGGCGTCGTCCTGGAGCCGGCGGGCGGTCTGCGAGCCGTTGTACAGGACCAGGCCCCACACGGCGCCCACGATCGCCGCGATGATCAGCGCGGCCGTCATCCGGAAGGACCCGATGATCACCAGGATGCCCGCGAGGGTGAGGGCCAGTGGCGCCGCCTTCCGTACCCAGGGGAAGGCGTATCCGGCGATGAAGGGGGCGGCGTGCCGGTCCCAGTGCGCGGTGAGCGACTTCTCCAGCTCCTCCATCGCGAGAGTGAACGAGCCGGTCCACGAGGGGAGTTGGAACGTCCTGGCCGCCACCGTGTACCCCGTGCCGAAGTGCGCCTCGACATCGGGCGGTACGGCGGCGCGGTAGTCCCGGGTGAAGCCGGCGTGCGCCTGCGCGAACCACTCGTGGCAGGCGGCGACGGCGAGTTGGCGGGTGGCGGCCGAGGTGCCGATGGCCGCAGGGTTGAGCGCGGCGGTGGTCTGCACGGTCAGGTAGTCGAGCGTCTCGTCGTAGGAGGCGGCGTCCGCGTCGGCGGCGGTGCGGGCGGCGTCCAGGTCGCCGCCGTGGTCGATGACCGCGTGGTGGAAGGCCAGGTCGCGCCGGAGCGGCAGTTCTTCGTTGTCGTAGTTGGAGACGAGCTGGTCGAGGATGTCGTCGACGGCGTCCTCGATGCGCTCGGAGGGCCGTACGGCGTGGTCCATGACGGCCCGGTACCGCTCGGTCAGCGGCCGGTGGACGCGGGCGCGGCGCAGGACGTCGTCGAGCCGCGGCCACTGCGGGCTGACCTGGGCCAGGCGCGGGAACTCGGCCGCCGTGGACGCCGGGACGAGCGAGTCGACCTCGCCGCGCCAGCGGGTGATCTGCCGCTGCTGGGCGTCCGCGTCGTCGAGCAGGTTCTCCCGCCAGCCGGTCAGGGTGCGGTCGAGCAGTTCGCGCCCCGCGAGCCCGAACGCGCCCTGGGCGATGGACTCCAGGATGACGGCGAACTCCCGGCCGAGCGCGGCCGGGTCCTGGGCGGCCAGGTAGTGCCGCAGCCAGCGCACGGCCGCCTCCCGGCGGCCCTGGCGGCGCAGCACCAGCGCGAAGAACAGCGAGGTGCGGTCGGGCGCGCGCCGGAACGCCTCCTCCACGGCCTTCTCGCACAGCGCGCGGTCGTCGGCGGACCAGGACGCCAGGGCCACCAGGGCGGGCGCGAGCCAGTAGCGGGGTGTCTGGAGCATCAGCTGGTCGCCGACCTGCCGCACGGTGTCCTCGGAGACCAGCCCGAGGTCGAACGCCTGGAGCATGCCGACCGCGGTGCGCCGCACCGTCCGGTGGTGGCCGAACTCGTGGTCGACCTGGTCCTGGATGACGCCGATCCGGGTCTCGGCGCGCTGGACGTTGGCGGTCAGCTGCGCGGTCCTGACGAAGGCCAGGAACTCCGCGCGCAGCTCCTGGAGTTCGGTCCGGGTCTGCTGCTGGTGCGACTCGACGGCCGCCACCTGGCCGGACACGTTGCCCACCTGCTCGCTGAGCCGGACCACGAGGTTGCTGACCTGCTGCACCTTCTGGTGAAGGGCGTAGTCCACCTCGGACATGCGGTTTCTCCGATCACGTATGCGGTGCGGGGTGGCGGTGCCGTGCCGGTGCCGGGGACGGCCGCCGGTGCTGTCAGGGCCGTACCACCGTGCCGTCGTCGAGGACCGGCAGGAGCAGCCCGCCGGAGTAGACCTCGACGAAGGCGTAGCCGCCCGAGCGCACCAGCATCCGGGCGCGCGCGAACGGCTCGGGCACCGGGTCGGCGGGGGCGAAGTGGCGGACGATGGTGTGGCGGAGGTCGAGTTGGTGGTCGACGTACGGCGGGCCGAGGTGGCAGACGGCGAAGAAGCCGACCGGGACCTCGCCGTAGTCGGCCAGGTAGGTGTCGTGCAGCCAGCCGGCCAGGCGCGCGCACCCGGCCTCGTCCAGCCCGGCGTCCAGGCGGCCCACCGTGGCGCGCAGTTCCCGCGGGCGCGGGGCGAGGGCCGCCCGGCGCAGCGCGCCGCCGGTGCCGCCGGTGCTGTGCGGCCCTGCGGCCGGGCCGCCCACCCGGCGGCCGGTGCGCCCGGCGGTGGGTGGCGCGGTCGGTGGCGCCGGCATGGTCGGGGTGGCCGGCGTGGTCGTCGGCGCGGTGGTGTCCGGCCGTACGATCCGCCGCGGCCGTTCGAAATACCCCATGCGTCCCCCGAGTCGAGTCAAGGCGTCACCGCCCCCGTCGCGACCCGCCGCCCGGCCGGAACCGGGGTGGCGGTGCCCATCGGTGACGCCACGTCAATTCTGCGCCAGAACGGCGGATCGGTGGCCGGAAGCCCGAATTCCGCCCCGGATTCGCCCCGTTGCCGACCAGTCGGGCCGTACGGACGGAGGGGCGTGGCTGGCACACTTCCCGCCATGGGGTCGATCCATGCGTTCATGACGGGTGTCAACGCCTATCCGGCGGCCGTCGCCACGCCGCTCACCGGCTGCGTCAACGACGTCACCGAGGCCACCCGGCTCCTGGCCGACCGCACCGGCGGCACCGCGAGGGTGCGCACCCTGCTCGACGGCGCGGTGACGGTCGCGGCGGTGGAGGACGGCATCCGCAGCCACCTGGGGGCCGCGGCGGCGGGCGACACGGCGCTGTTCTGGTTCTCCGGGCACGGCACCGACGCGCCCGCCTCCGGCGCGGACCTGCTGGTGGAGGCGACCGGCCGCACCCAGGCGCTGGTCTGCGCGGACGGCCCGCTGCCCGACAAGCGGCTGGGCGCGCTGCTCGACGAGGTCGCGGCCCGCGGGGTCCACGTCCTGGCGGTCCTGGACTGCTGCTACTCCGGCGGCGCCACCCGCGACGGGGCGGGCCCGGCCGGCAGCGCCGCGCGCTTCGCACCACCGCGCCCGCAGTGGCGGCGGGCACTGGCGGCCAAGGACATGACGCTGCCCGAAAGGACCCCGGGACACCTGCTGTTGGCGGCCAGCCGACTCGACCAGGTTTCCTACGAGGGGGACTTCGGCGGGCGGCGGCACGGCGTCTTCACGTATGCGCTGCTGGACGCGGTGCGGGCGGCCGAACCGGGCACGCCCTACCGGCAGTTGATGGCGCTGGCCGAGGCGCGGGTCCGGCGGTCCGGCCACCGGCAGCGGCCCGTGCTCCACCCGGAGGGGCCCGGCGCCGCCGATCTGCCCTTCCTCGGCGGGGCGGACACGGGCCCGGCGGGTGACCACCTGCTGCGGTACGGCGCGGACGGGTGGGAGGTCGACTGCGGCACCGGCCACGGGCTACGGGACGGCGCCGGGGCCGACGGCACCGAGTTCACCGTGGTGGCCGCGGACGGTCCGGACGGTCCGGCCGGGGCAGGGAGCGGCCGGGTGCTGCGCGCGCGGGCGGTCCGCGCCGACCGGACCCTGGTGGACCCCGTGGACTGGGCGCCGGAGCGGGAGCGCGCCTACCCGGTGGTGCTCTCCGCGCTGGCGTCGGCGCCCGCGACCGTGGAGGTGGTGGAGGACGCCCGGACCGAAGGGCAGGCGGATGCGCGGCCGGGTCTGGCCGAACGGCTCGCGGCGGCCCTCGCGGGGTCCGGCCCCGGCAACAGTCCCACCCCGCTGCTGCGCCTCACGGACACGCCCCCGGCAGGCGGCGCCCCGCACTTCCGCGTGGTCGCGGACCGCGGCGGCACCCACGTACGCGACCGGGCGGGCACACCCCTGGTCGCGCCGCTGCCCCGCGCCGCCGACCCGCGGACCCTCGCGGACTGCCTGACGCACCTCGCCGGCTGGCACCGGCTGCGGGACTTCACCTCCCGGCCCTCCCCGCTCGACAACCGGATACGGGTGGACGTGGTGCCCTGGGACACCCCGGACGGGCCGCCCCTGCTCCCCGACGGCCGGGGCGAGATCGTCTGCTCCTACAGCGCCCCGGACGGCGAACGGCCGCGCGAACCCTGGGTCGCGATCCGCCTGCACAACCGCGGGCACCGCCCCCTGTGGTGCGTGCTGCTCGACCTCACCGACAGCTACGCCGCCAACTCCGCACTTTTCCCCGGCCACTTCATCGGACCCGGCCGCACCGGCCACGCCCTGGACGGCGACCCGGTGCAGCTCTCCCTGCCGCCCGGCCGGCCCGCCGTACCGGGCGCGCAGGTCCGGGACTGGCTCAAACTCATCGTGGCCGAAGGCGAGTTGAACACGGTGCCGTTCCACATGGCGGCGTGGGACCCGGAGCGTACGGCCGAGGTGCGCGGCCCCTCCGGCACGGGGCGGCAGCCATGGGCCGCGGGTGCGCTGCGGTTCGAGCACCCCGGGCGGCCCGGCGCCGTACGCGACGCGGGGCGGGTCGGCGGGGGCGGCCCCGTACGGTGGGCCACACGGACGATCGCGCTGCGTACCGTCGTACCGCGGGAGGCTACCGGCCCAGGTGCGTGAACCCGGCCCAGGCGCTGAGGTCGTCGGGGTCGATGTGCGGGACCCGCGCGGCCAGCGACGGCGGCAGGGTGGCGGGGAGCGCGCGGGCCGGGTCGAGCATCCACAACTGGCCGCGCCGCAGCGCCGTCGCGGGCGGCTCGCCCTCCGCGCGCAGGTAGTGGTGGACCATGAACATCAGCAGCGAGGTCGCCTCGTCGGGCACCGGCCACAGCGAGCCGACCACCGAGCGCGCCCCCGCCACCAGGAAGGCGGTCGCCAGGCTGTACGCCTCGTTGTGGCCGCGGCCCGAGACGTGGCTGCGGCACGCGGCGAGCACCACGAGCCCGAGCGCCCCGCCCGCGGCCCCGCCGTCGGCGCCGTCCCCTGCCTCGGTCAGCTCCTCGGCCGCCAAGTCGCCTCCGTGCAGGGCGAGATGGGCGCTGTGCCGCCCGCCCCGCGCCACTGCCGCATGGCACGCCAGGTGCAGCATCGCGCCCGGCTCGGCCCCGGCCGCGCCGCCCGCCATCCAGGCCAGCACCTCCGCCGCGGTGCCGGGCCCGTCCGGCGCCCCGCTCCCGCGGTGGCCGAGGAAGCGGCCGCGCGGGTAGAACGCGCGCTGCACCGCGTCGGCCTCCTCACCGGCGTACCGCAGGTCCCCGGTCGGGTCGCCCACGACGAGCGCCGCACCCGTGTGCGCGACGGGCGGCCGGGCGGCGACGTCGCACAGCAGCCGCGCGGAGGCGGCGTACGAGATCTCCGCCTCACGCAGGGCGTAGCGGCGTCCGCCGTCCGCGCCCCGGCCCCACGCGGCGTGCCAGGGCACGAGGCTCAGCGTGCCCATCGGCACCAGCACCAGCCGCGGCGCCCGCCCGGTCCGGGTGGCGAACACCTCCAGCATCGGCCGCATCGCGGTGTACCAGGCCCACCCGCAGACCCGGTCCAGCCGCTCGCGCAGTGCCGGGGCGGGGGAGCCCGCGGCGCCGGAGGCGAAGCCGGGCACGGGACCGAGGTCCCGACCGGGCCCGCCGCCCGGGCGCAGCCCCGCACTTGGCTCCGCACCCGCACCCGCACCCGCGCCCGGGGCCAGCCCCGGCCCCGGCCCGGCACCCGCATCCGGACCCGGCCCCAGTCCCGCACTCGGCCCCGTGCCCGCACCCGGCCCGACACCCGCACTCGCATCCGGCCCCGCACTCGCATCCGGCCCCGGGCCCAGTCCCGCACTCGGCCCCGTGCCCGCACCCGGCCCGGCACCCGCACTCGCATCCGGACCCGCACTCGCATCCGGCCCCGGACCCGTGCTCCGGCCTGCTGCCGCCGCACCCTCGGCGTCCGCGTCCAGCGCCGCGGCGAAGTCCCGCAGCGCGGCGGCGTCCTCCTTGAGCGCCGGCAGCGGCACCGCGTGCACCGCGCCGGAGGAGGTGGCGACCACCGCGGTGCCGGGCGTGTCGTCCGTCGCCGGGACGAGGTAGACCAGGGCGTCCTTGCGCAGGGCGCGCAGCGCGGCCGCGATCTCCGCCGGGCCGGGCGGGTCGAGCAGGTCGTCCTGGACGGAGTCGGTGCCGGTCAGCGCAGCCAGCACGCGGCGGCGCAGGCTGCTGGGCACGGCGGCCGGGCGCCGCGCCCCGGCCAGCAGGTCCACCGCGGCGCCCTCGTCGAACCCCGCGGCCCGCCACTCCTCCGCGAGGGCCGCGTGCCCGGCGGCGGCCAGGCGTTCGGGCACGGTGCGGGAGGTGGTGGCGGCGTGCAGCACCAGGCCGCGGCAGGCGTCGAGGGCCCGGACGGCCTGCTCGGGCACATCGTCGCGCAGGCACCAGCCCGCGACCTCGAGCGCGGTGCCGGTGGCCTGCGCCACAGCCTGCGCGGCGTGTTCGGTGCCCGACTGGAGCAGCGCGGCCCAGGCGTGGCCGCGCAGCGCGTCGAGTCCGATCCGGCGGCCCGCCCCGCGGTCGTCGCGGCGCAGTTCGCCGCGGGTGCGGTAGGCGCGGCCGAGGGCGAGCCCGGCGAGCGCGTACAGGCGGTGCTCCGGCCCGCCGGCCATCGCGAACGCGGACTCCAACAGCTCGATCCCTCGCGACAGATGGCGGGCCCTGGCCGAGGGCAGCCGCTGGATCTCCGCGAGCGCGCAGTGCCCGAAGCCCAGGCAGTGGGCGTACCGCAGCTTGCTGTCGGTGCCCTCGTCCACGAGGTCGTGGGCCTCCTGGAGCAGCTCCATCATCGCGGCGAGCTCCACCGGGTCCTGGCGCTCGGTGGCCCGGGCGAAGCGCACGATGGCGTTGTCGCCCAGTACCCAGGCCCGGTGGTCGCGGGGCAGGTGCCGTGCCGCGGCGCGCAGTTCGGCCACGGACGGGCGGCCGGTGAGCGGCGGCGCGGGCGGGGCGCCGAGGGTGCGGGCGAGCTGGTCGCGGGCGGCGCGGGCGTTCTCCAGCAGCGTCCACAGCTCGATCCGGGACGGGTCGTCGGCCGTGAGGGCCGTATGTGTGGCGTGCAGGTCGGCGAGGTGGCGGTCGGCGGCGGCGAGGTCCGCGCGCTGCACGGCGCTCTGCGCGTCGGCCGCGGCCTGCTGGGCGTCGAGCAACTGCCGCAGATACGGCGTGACATGGGCGCTGTCGCGCAGCCGCTGCCACTGGGCGCGGGCGGAGACGGCGTCGTCGCCGGTCGCGGTGATCTGCCCGCGCAGGCCGGTGGCGACCAGCCGCATCAGGTCGATGCCGCCTCCGGAATCGTCGGTGCCGTCGGCACCGACAGCCGTCCCGGTGTGCGCGAGGTGGTCGATCACCGCGTCGATGCCGTCGCCCGAGCGGGCGTCGTTGCCGAGCAGCAGGGCCTGCGCGGCCACGCTGTGCGCGCGGCTCTGCCACCGCGGGTCGTCCCGGTCGTGGGAGACGGCGCACGTGATCAGCTCGTCCTTCTGCGCGGCGGTGACGTACCTGCCGTGCGGGTCGACGAACACCAGGCTCTGGAGCAGGGTGACGGCCAAGCGGGCCCGGTCCCGCGGCGAGGTCAGCGCACGGAACCGCGCGTACTGCGTGTCGAAGAACCGGCCCCGCCGCCCGTCGTGGCCCGCGCTGTCGAAGATGCCCGGGAAGTCGTCGTCGGCGTCCCGGAAGTCCAGGAAGGAGCGGCCCTGTTCGACGTCGCCGAGCATGCGCCGGAACGCCTGGAACGCGTCGTCGAGGTGGTCCTGCCGCGCCGCGCCGGCCGGGCCCTCGGCGGTGATGCCGTGCGCCTCCTGAAGGGCCAGCCGGGCCACGGCGCCGATGAGGCCGACCATCCCGCGCAGGTCCTCGTTCAACTGCTCGTCGCCGAGGGCCAGGTCCGCGGCCCGGGCCGCGTCCCGCAGCCGCGCCGGGTCGGGGTCCTGCTGGTAGCGGTACTGCTGGAAGACGGCGAGCATCAGGGCGGTGACGCCGATCCGGCCGTCCCGCGCGGGCTGCCACGTGTCGAGGGCACGCCGGATCAGCCCGATCGCCCGGTCCTGCTGGGCGGCGTCGCGCCGGACGCCGCCCCGCTCGTACAGCAGCCGCCCGAAGCCGTCGAGGAACTGCGGCGGCAGCCGGCCGACGTCCGCGGGATCGGCCAGCAGGCCGGTCCGGCCGGTCAGTTCGGCCTCGGCAGCGGTGGCCTGTGCCTGGTCCTTCCAGGTGGACCAGATCAGGTAGCGGACGAAGGCGCTGCGGACGCCGGCCTCCCAGGCCCAGTCGGGGCGTCCGCCCGCCGACCGGTGCGCCTCCAGCAGGGCGGTACCGAACTCGACGCGTGCTTCCTCCAGTTCGTCCCGGTCGCGGGTGGCCCGGCCGTGCACCATCAGGGCCACGGCACGGCTGTAGCGCAGGAACGGCGGGTCGTACCAGGGCAGTTCGGCCTCCCTCGCCTGCCCGTAGTGGTGGGCCGCGGCCGCCGCGTCCGCCGGGTCGGCGCTCAGCTCGCACCGGGTCAGGTGCAGCCAGGCCCGCGAGGCCGCCACCTCCACGGCCGCCTCGCTGCCGGGCGCCAGGTCTGCGGCGGCCTGCTCGTAGCGGCGCAGGGCCTCGTCGAGGAGTACGGCGCGCCGCTCCGGCGGTTCCGCGCAGGTGGTGACGCGCTCCTTGGCGCAGGTCGCGAAGAGCAACCGCCCCAGCGTCCGGGCGGACGCTGTGTCCTCGTCCCCGGCCGGAGGCTCCGCCGGCCCGTCCAGCCCGGCGAGTCCCGCCCGCAGCAACTCCTCTGCCTTATCGAGGAGTTCGGAGTCCGGCGCCGCGTCGTACTGCCCGGCCCGCACATGCCCGAACCGGATGCGCCACACCGCCCAGTCGGCGCCGTCGCCGGGCGAGCGGAACGCCGACTCGAACGCCTCCGCGGCCAGTTCCAGGTCCTCCGGGCGTTCCTCCAGCAGCCACAGGCGGTGGCTGACCCCACCGGCGGCGGCGCACAGCGCGGGGGCCTCGGGGCTGTCGGACGCGGTCGCGGCCAGCGTGCGGAGGATCTCCTCGCGCCGGGCGCGCAACTCCTCGCCCGTCTCCTCCTGTTCGGGGGCAGGGCTCGATCGCGGCGCAGTCATGGCACGAGGGTCCCAGGCCCGGGCCGGGCGCCGCGGGCCGTTCGCCCGTTTCCGGCCCCGCTTTCGCGATGACGCGTCTCAGAGCGCGGGCACACGGCCCGTCACGGCGCGAGCCGGACGACGTACGGCTGGAGCACCGCGTCCAGCCACGCCCGCCCCTCGTCCGTGTCGAAGTCCACCACGTCCTCCTCCTCGGCGCCCAGCACGTGGGCCGGGACCCGGTCGCCGAACAGCACCACCGACCGGTCCGCCGGCTCCCGCTTGGACGACCACAGCAGCCCCTGCGCCCACGGCCCGGCCTGCCGCCGCAGCCAGTGCGCCCAGTCCCGGGTGTACGGGTACTCCTGCGCCTCGGCGTGCACCAGCCAGGTGTCCTGGTGGACCGCGGCCAGGTCGCGCGCGCTGACCAGCGGCAGCAGCCGCAGCTCCGCGGTGAGCCGCAGCGCGCTCAGCCGGCGCCCCTCGACCGCGCGGCGCGGCAGCAGCCGGGGCCCGCCCGCGGGGTCGAACGGCAGCGAGCGCAGCAGCGTCTCGCACACCGCGGCCGCGGTGCTCAGCCCGGCGTAGAGGTATCCGTACCGGTCGCAGGAGGTCGCGTCGAACCGGCCGCCGCCGTAAAGGCAGTGCGCGGGGCGGGGGTTGAAACCGTCGGCCGGACGGTGTGAGCCGTGCACGCGGTGCAGCAGCGTCCCGGCGGGCAGCACCACCGGGGTGGGGGAGCCCGTGAGGGCGTCGGGCGGGCGGTAGTTGGGCACCGGCTAGTCGTCCTCCCGCAGAAAGCCCGCGGCGTCGGCGAGTTGCCGCTCGCGGTGCGTGCCGAGCAGGTCCACCGGGCGCGCGCCGAGCCAGGCGTTCGCCGACAGCCACCAGTCGGCGGCGCCCCAGGGGTCGCGGCCGGCGGCCAGCAGCGCGTTGACCTCCAGCACGGGCGGCAGCGGGCGCAGCCCGGCGGTGAACTGGAAGCGCGGCAACCGCAGGCGGCCGCCGGCCGCCGGCAGCCGGATCAGCTCCGGCCGGTACGGGTCGCCGCCCCGCGCCGCCACGGCCGCGGCGTCCACCGCGCTCTGCGCGAGCAGCCGGTCGCGTACCGGGCCGAGCACCGGCCCGACCATGCGGTGCCCGTCGGTGAGCAGCACCCCGAAGTCCTCGGCGCTGAACCCCTCGACGGTGAGCAGCGCGGCGAAGTCCGCCGCCCCCGGGTGCGCCTCCACGGCGGTCGCGACGAGCCGCTCCCCGCCCGGCCCGAACTCCTCCGGCAACCGCGCGCGCAGCAGCCCGGCGGCGTCGGCGGCGGCGCGGTCGCGTGCCCCGGCGGTGTCCTCCCGGTCGCGGACCACGCCGAGCAGCGCCGCCAGCCGTGCGCGCAGCGGCGGTTCGAGCCGCGGCTCGATCCGGTCCCAGCGGGCCGCGGCGGCGGCGAGGACGGCGTACGGCTCGGCCGCCGCGCCCGGGTCGGGGTTCACACGCTCCCCTTCTGGCCGGCCAGCAGGCGTTCGAGCAGGTCGGCGCGGTCGTGGCGGCGTACGACGAGGTGGACGTCCCAGTCGGCGCCCCGGGCCAGTTCGGCTTCGACCGCGGCCCACAGCGCGGCGAAACTCGCCGCCGGGGTGAGGCCGCCGCGTCCGGCGCCGAGCAGCGGCAGGCACACCGAGCGCAGCGGCGGGTCGTGCCGTGCGGACTCCTCGGCGAGCAGGGCCAGGGCCCGGGCGACCCCGCGGGTGATGTCGGCGGGCTGCACTTCGTAGTCGTTGCTCTCGGGTCGGGGCACGGCCAGGGCGACGTGGTAGATCCGGCGGATGCCCTGCCGGGCCAGCTCGCCGCCGGACGTCACGGCGACGGTGCCTGGTTGGGCGGCCCGGCCGGGGCTGCCGTGCCGGGCCGCCCACTGCCGCAACTCGTCCTCGATCCGGTCGTCCATGAGCCCGCCCATCGCGTCCCGCCGCGCCCCCGCGCGCCGCAGGGCCGCGGACACCGACGACTTGTAGGGCGGCGGCAGCACGAAGTAGGTGTTCGACGGCGAGACGACGACGTCCACGTCCCGCAGCAGGTCGACGGCGTGGACGTGCACGGTCACCGCGACGGTGCGGCCGTGCACCCGGACGTGCGCGGTCCGGTGCGCTGCGGGAGCCGACGCCGGGGCCGGAGCCGGAGCTGGTACGAGAGCCGGGGCAGGGCCCGTAGCCGGAACCGGGGCGCCCGGGGAGGGGACGGCGCCGCCGCCAGGAGCCTGCCGCGCGAGCAGCGCCACCTGCTCGGCGACCTCCCCGAGGACGATCAGCTCCTGGTGCTTGCGGAAGCGTTCGACGCTCACCCCGTACACCTGCGCGGCGCGCCGGCGCCGGTCGGCCGCCGGCCAGTCCCGGGTGCCCGGGTGGAGCCCGAGCCCGTAGGCGGCGGCGGTCCGCAGGGTGCCGCCGTCCAGCCGTGCGACGGCCAGCCGCAGGACGCGTTCCACCGCGCCGCCCGCCGGGTCGGCGCCGTCGAAGGGGACGTCCCGGGCGAGGTCGGCGATCCCGGCGAGCCCGGGCAGGTCGAGAGTGCGCAGCCGGACGAGGCCGGCCCGCCGCACCCGCCGCACCTCCGCCAGGATCGCGCCGTGGTCCGGCACCCGGCCGGGCGCGTGATCCGGCGCGTCGGGAAGCGGGGCCATGGCGGTCAGCATCGCACCGGCCCCGCGGGCCTCACAAGCCCGACGCGGACCCGGACCGGCGAGGCCCCTGGGGACGCCGCAACTCCGGTTTCCCCAGGGGCAGTTCACCGTGCGGCCGGGGTGATCAGGGACCAGAGTTCAGATAGGTCACCGTGCTGCCGCCGGTGACCTTCCCGCCGGAGTTGTTGATCACATGGCTGATGGTGCCGTCGCCGCCCAGGGACACGGTCACCATGTCCTTGAAGGACGAGCCGCTGCCGGGCACCTCGATGGCGCGGTCGGCCACCACCGACGGGTTGGTGCTCATGTAGCAGTAGACGCCGAGCCCCCACGCCTGGTGCGAGGTCACCGCGTCCGCGACCTTGTACGAGGGGTAGCCGTTCTCGCCGCCGCCCGGTGTCCAACTGGCGTTGTCCGGCACGTCGTAGGGCATCTCGGACTGGTAGAAGTACGTCCGGCCGCCGTTGCCGTTCCAGAGGGTCTGGTACTTCTGGTAGTGCTCGACGGCCAGGCCGTACATGGTGACGTCGTCGCCATTGACCACCAGCCCATTGGCCGCGGTGTTGGTGTTCCAGCCGACGGTGCCGCTGTTGCCGTGGTCCGCGCGCCAGATCCACAGGTCGCTGCCGATGGTGTCGTCGCTGTTGACGACGAGCGACGCGGTGGCCTTGCCCGCGGCGTCGCCGCCGACCCGGAAGAAGACGTCCTGGAGGGCGATCGGGTCGGCCGCGTGGTCGGCGGAGGAGCCCGACGGGCCGATCTGCACCAGGGAGTTGCTGTTGGTGGTGCCCGCGCTGACGATCAGCCCGGCGATGTCGATGCCGTTCACGTCGGCGGTGGTGATCGCGGTGACGCCGTTGTCCGGCACCAGCGTGGCCAGGCCGAGTCCGAGCACGACGGTGTCCGGCCGGGTGATGTCGATCGGCGCGCTGAGGTGGTACACGCCGGGGGTGAAGAGCAGGTTGGACCCTGCGGCCAGCGCCGCGTTGATGGTCGCCGCGGTGTCACCGGACCTCACCACGTAGAACTTGGTGATCGGGATCGAGGTGCCCGCCGTCGAACCGCCGGTCCAGTCCGGGCCGGTGGCGTTCGTGCGCAGGCCCGGCACCATCACGTTGTACAGGCCGGTCGAGTCGGTGTAGAGGTACGGCTTCTCGCGCACGGCGGGGGACTGCCCGACCGTGGTGTAGGTGGGGAACGACTGGGCGGGGGCGCCGTTGTCGCCGACGAAGACCATGTTCCAGTTGGAGCCGGCCCAGCTGCCCATGGCGGTGTCCTGGGTCAGGAACTGCTGCTGGGTACCGGAGTTGATCTGGCCGGAGACGCGCGAGTCGCCGATGAAGCCGCCGGAGGACCAGTTGCTGCTGGTGTTCCCGGAGGAGTTGTCGTCCAGGACCATGTTGCCGTGCACGTCCACCCGCCGGAACGGGTCGGCCTGCGAGACGGCGTACTCCAGCGTTCCCGAAGCGGGCGTGTCCGACAGGTTCTCCACGTCGCGCCAGAAGTTCTGCGTGGCGTTGCCGCCCGACCAGCCGGCGTCCACGTGCACCCCGCCGCCGGTCAGCGAGACGTCGTCCGGGGACGCGCCGAGCCCGGCCACCTGGGTGTAGAAGCCCACCGGCACGTCCACGTCGTAGCTGCCGGGCGTGAACAGCAGCGCGTAGCGGTTGCCGCCGAACTGGTTCGACTCCTGCGTGTCGTAGACCGAGTCGATGGTCGACTGGATGGACGACGCGGACATCGAGGGGTCGAAGACCTTGACGTTGGGCCCGAGGTCGGGGTTGTCGGGGTTGGTCGGCGGGGCGGTGCCGCTGCCGCCGCCGGCGTCGTCGAGTGCGAACGACTGGGCGCTGGTGCCGTTGCAGGTGTACTGCTGCAACTGGACCGCGTTCGCGGTCGAGGCGCTGGGCACGTCGAGGCACAGCCCGCTGTAGTGGTTGACGAAGTGGTAGCCGCCGCCGGCCTCCTGGACCGGCTTCCACTCCTGGCTGCTCCAACCGCCGTCGGACCACAGGTGGATGAGGGCGCCGCTCGCGGTGGACGGGCCGTCCACGTCGATGGCCGGCTGGTCGCCGCCCGCGTTGACGATTCCGTAGTAGCCGGCGTCGGCGGCAGGGCGCAGCTGCCACTGCTGGGCGGCGGTGCCGTTGCAGGTGTACTGCTGCACGGCGGTGCCGTCGGCGGTGGCGGCCGAGGCCGCGTCCACGCACTTGCCGCTGTTGGCGGCGACCAGGTTGTACCAGCTCGACGGGGAGACGGCGGCGTGCGCGCCGGTCGCGCCGACGGTCGACAGCGCGGTGGCGACGAGCACCGCGGCCACCGCGGGGCCGGCCGCGCGGCGCGCCGCCCGGCCCGGTTTCAGGAAACGTTTCATGAGGCCCTTCCCGGCAGGGTTCGTGTTTCTGAAACAAGAAAGTGCGGCACATCCCGGACCAGCGCCGGTCGGCGGCGTGGTCGCGCGCCGACGGCTGAACGACCGTCCGGCCTCTCGAGCAATGTGTGTTTCCCGAAGGAAGCAGAGCGGTCGCAGACATGTCAAGACGTGGGTACGGCGCCGTGGCTTCACTTGTCGGACGCTTCCAGTGCCGGGTGGGACGGGAGGAGGGCAACGGGCCGCGGGTGCCTCCAGGTTGTGAACGCACAGGTCGGGGCCGGGAGCGGCCGGCGGGAGGCGGCCGGGCGGCGGGCGCGGCGGTGTGGCCGGAACCCGTACGGCCGCGCTGGGCCGCCCCCTCAGGTCAGGAAGGTTTATTTACAGACGTCTTGACGCGGTCTCGTGTTCCGGCGCAGACTCCGGTTCTGCTCGGCCGACATGAAACACCCCCCCCACCAACCGGCCCCCGGAGCCCACGCATGCGCCTCAGACACTGCATCGCGTCCCTCGCCACCACGGCCCTCGCCGCGACCGCCGCCTTCCTCGGCACCGCCGGCGAAGCCCACGCCGCGACGGGCCTGCCCGCCCACTTCGCCGCCCCCTACCTCCAGATCGACGGCACCACGGCCAACGACATGGCGGCGGACCTCAACGCCACCGGCCTGAAGTACTACACGCTCGCCTTCCTCATCCCGAAGTCCGGCTGCACCGCGCAGTGGGAGGCCAGCGGCGACGCGGTCGGCGCGTACTCCGCGCAGATCAACGCGCTCAAGGCGGCCGGCGGCACCGCGATCGTCTCCTTCGGCGGCGCCGAGGGCGGTGAGCTCGCCCAGACCTGCACCTCCGTCTCCTCGCTCACCGCCGCCTACGCCAACGTGGTGAACACCTACGGGATCACCCGGCTCGACTTCGACATCGAGGGCGGCACGCTGGGCGACACCGCCGCCAACCAGCGCCGCAACCAGGCGCTCGCCGCGCTCCAGGCGCAGAACCCGGCCGTCCAGGTCGCCTACACCCTCGCCGTCGACCCCGGCGGGCTGCCCTCGCAGGAGTACAACGTGCTCACCGACGCCAAGAGCAAGGGCGTCGACGTCAGCGCGGTGAACATCATGACGATGGACTTCGGCGACGGCGAGAACGCGCTCAACGACGCCGAGTCCGGCGCCCGCGCCACCGCCGGCCAGCTCGCCGGGCTGTACGGCATCTCCACCTCCGCCGCCTACGGCCGCCTCGGGCTGACCCCGATCGCCGGCCAGAACGACGACAACGAGTACTTCTCGCAGTCCGACGCGCAGACCCTGGAGAGCTTCGCCGCCTCCAACGGCGTGCAGGAGCTGTCGTTCTGGGAGGTCGACTACTACGACAAGCCCGTCGGCTACGCCTACTCCCGGATCTTCGACCAGCTCACCACCGGCAGCAGCGGCGGCGGGACCGGCGGCGGCACCACCGGCGCGATCACCGGCTACGGCGGCAAGTGCGTGGACGTGGCCGCCGCCTCCAGCGCCAACGGCGCCGCGGTCCAGCTCTACGACTGCAACGGCACCAACGCGCAGCAGTGGACGGTGGGTTCGGACGGCACCCTGCGGGCGCTGGGCAAGTGCATGGACGTGACGTCCGCGGGCACCGCCGACGGCACCCAGATCCAGCTGTACGACTGCAACGGCACCGGCGCGCAGGTCTGGCAGGCCCAGTCCAACGGTGAGTTGGTGAACTCCGCCTCCGGGAAGTGCCTGGACGCGACCGGCCCCAGCTCGGCCAACGGCACCCGGTTGCAGATCTGGACCTGCTACGACAGTGCCAACCAGCAGTGGAGTCTGCCGAGCTGACGCTCTGTCAACTCAGGTTCACAACTCGGCTTCACAGCAAGCGAATTGATCGGCCGGCCGGACCGGCCGGGGAGCGTACCTGTGCCCCCGGCCCGGTCCGGCCGTCCGTGTTGCGTCGTTACGACCCCGGTATCCACTGGGGTGCTGCCGGCTGCCCGCTGTTCGGCAAGTGTTCAACTCGCGGCCTGTGGAGGGGCTGTGTGCGGTCTTTATGGTCCTTGAGGCTCAGCTGGGGAAGGGACTCATGGACACACCGCTCGCGGTCCGGGCTCAGGGAATCACCAAGTGCTTCGGCGACGTCGTCGCCCTCGACGGCATCGATCTGGAGGTGGCGCAGGGACAGGTGCACGGCCTGGTTGGGCCGAACGGCGCGGGCAAGACCACGCTGCTCGGCCTGCTGCTGGGCCTGGCCGTCGCCGACGGCGGCCGGCTGGACATCCTGGGCACGCAGGTCGGCCGGGCGCTCGCCGCCCCCGACGGCGTCGCCGGCTTCGTCGACGGCCCGGGCCTGTACCCCTCGCTCACCGCCCGGCAGAACCTCGCGGCACTGGCCGCGCTGCGCGGGCAGGACCCGCGCGGCGGCGCGATCGCCGAGGCGCTCGACGAGGTCGGGCTCACCGACGTGGCCGACGACCGCGTACGCGGCTACTCCCTGGGGATGCGCCAGCGGCTGGGACTGGCCGCCGCGCTCCTGACCAGGCTGCGGCTGCTGGTGCTCGACGAGCCGTCCAACGGCCTGGACCCGGCGGGCAAGAAGCACGTGCACGACGTGCTCGGGCGGCTCGCGGCCGACGGCGCGGCCGTGGTCGTCTCCAGCCACCGCATGGACGACATCGAGGCGCTCTGCTCCCAGGCGACCCTGCTGGCCACCGGCCGGGTGGTCTTCTCCGGCCCGCTCAGCGGCCTCGCGGCGGCGAACTCCGCGCTCGACTACCGCCTGCTCACCTCCGACCTGCTCGCCGCCCGCCGCGCCGCCGCAAAGACCCCTGGGATCGACGTGGTGGACGGCGCCCGTCCCTGGCGCGGCGCCGAGATCCTCGTCGTCCGCGCCGAAGTCCCCGCGCTCGACGCCCTGGTGGCCCGCCTGGTCGGCGCCGGCGTCGCGATCCGCGAACTCGCCCCCGTCACCTCGCCCCTCGAAGCAGCCTTCCTCACCCTCACCGCGCCCCAGGAGACCGCACGATGACCGCCGACCCGGACGCCACGGAAGCGATGACCGCCGCCCCGGCCGCGGCCCCGCCGGCTGCGGAAGCCGTGGACGCGCCCGTCACGGCCCCGTCGGCCGCCGACGCGCCCGCTGCCGCCGCAACGGTCGCCGCCAGCCCCGCCGGCAGGCGCCCCGTCTCGGTCGCGCGCGGCTACCACGCCCCGGCCGCGGCCCCGCCGGACGTGGAAGCCGCAGAAGCCGCGGACCCGCCCGTCACGGCCCCGCCGGCCGCCGACGCGCCCGCTGCCGACGCGCCGGTCGCCGCCGCGCCGGCCGCCGACGCGCCCGCTGCCGACGCGCCGGTCGCCGACGCGCCAGCCGCCGCCGCAACGGTCGCCGCCGGCCCCGCCGGCAGGCCCCCCGTCTCGGTCGCGCGCGGCTACCGCTTCGAGCTGGTGAAGCTCGTCTCGCAGTGGCGGGTCCGGCTGCTGGTGCTGGTGTGCTGGCTCGCGCCCGGGCTCTTCGTGGCCGCGGTCAGCATGCAGAGCACGCTGCCGTCGGACACGCTGTTCGGCCGGTGGATGCACGGCACCGGGTGGGCCGGGCCGCTGGTGGTGCTGGGGTTCGCCGGGAGCTGGGCGCTGCCGCTGCTGACCTCGCTGGTCGCCGGGGACGTTTTCGCCGCGGAGGACCGACTCGGCACCTGGCGGCACCTGCTGGTCGCGGTCCGCTCGCACCGCCGGATCTTCGCCGCGAAGGCCCTCGCCAGCCTGACCGTCATCCTGCTGCTCGTCGTCGGGCTGACCGCGTCCGGTATCGCCGGCGGCCTCGCCGCGGTCGGCGACCACCCGCTGGTCGGCCTGGACGGGCACCTGCTGTCGCCGTCCGCCGCGGCCGGACACGTCCTGCTCGCCTGGGCCTGCGCGCTCGCCCCGACCCTGGCGCTGGCCGCGATCGGCCTGCTCGGGTCGGTCGTGCTGGGCCGCTCCCCGATGGGCCTGCTGCTGCCCGCGCTCGTCGCGCTGGCGATGCAGCTGGCCCAGCTGCTGCCGCTGCCCGTCGCGGTGCGCCTGGCCCTGCCCGGCTACGCCTTCATCGCCTGGAACGGCCTGTTCACCGCTCCGGCGCAGCTCGCCCCGCTGCTGATCGGCGTCGCGGTGAGCCTGGTGTGGGCCGTCACCGCGACCGTACTGGCGTATCTGCTCTTCGTGCGCCGGGACTTCACCAACCTCACCGGCGACGGCTCCGGGCGGCGCGCGCTGACCGCCGGGCTGCTGCCGCTGGCCGGGCTGCTCGCCGCGACGTGCGCGGTGATCGCGCTCGCCACCCCGTCGACCGGCTCCGGCATCGACCAGGACAAGGTGCAGCGGTCGGTCGCCACCGCCTTCGGCCACCTGTACCGGATGCAGACCGCGCAGCTCAACCGCCCCGCCGTCACCGAGGCCCAACTGCGGGTCGGTGCGGCGTGCGACCGGAGCGACGGCCATGTCGCGGCCAAGGGCGCCGGCAACGACTGGCGCTGCGTCGTCACCTGGCACCTGCCGGGCGTCCAGGCCCCGGGCACCGCGATCTACCAGCTCGATGTCACCTCGGACGGGCGGTTCGTGGCCGACGGCGACGGACCGAAGGACGTGAACGGCTACTTCCTCGTACGGTCCGCCACCGGCGACGCCCCGAACCCGCTCTGGCAGTTCGACGGCACTGTCGAACTGCTCCACACCACCCGGAAGGGATAATCGGATGCAGGTAACACGCCGCAGAAGGCGTGTCGAGAAGGCGGGCCTCGTCTTCCTCGGCCGGCGCATCGGCCGCCGGACCGCCCTGGTCACCGCGGGCCTCACCACCCTGGCGCTGGGCGCCACCGGCACGGCCTTCGCCCAGACCCACCAGTTCGGCACCGAACAGGTCGGCCAGAGCACCGACAAGGGCCAGGTCATCTCCAGCGACCAGTACCTCGCCCCGTACGGCACCCGTACGGTCATCGACAACGGCAAGATCATGTCGTCCGCGGTCAGCCCGGACGGCACCCACCTGGCGGCCGCGGTCACCGACGGCGGGGTCGCGCTGACGGTCCTGGACCTGAAGACCTGGAAGGTGCAGCAGGTCGTCGGCAACTCCGCCGCCGCGGACCTGCGGATCAGCGGCAACGACGTGGGCCAGGAGGGCCCGACGTACTCGCCCGACGGCAAGCAGCTGTGGCTCGGCCAGACCGACGGCTACACCCGTTTCACGGTGAACACCGACGGCACCCTGGCCGACCCGGTGGCCGTCAAGATCCCGGCGGACGGCGCCAAGCACGCGCTGGTCGGCGCGGCCGTCTTCTCGGCCGACGGCTCGACCGTCTACTCCGCGGTCAACGGCCAGAACCGGGTGGTCGCCATCGACGCGGCCACCGGCACGATCGAGCAGAGCTGGGCGGTCGGCAACGCGCCCCGCGACATCCTGCGGGTCGGCGGCAAGCTGTACGTCAGCAACGAGGGCGGCCGCCCGGCGAAGAGCGGCGACACCACCCTCAACTCGTACAACACCCAGGTCCCGGCGAGCCCGGTGACCGGCGCCACCACCACCGGCACCGTCAGCGTCATCGACCTGGCCAAGCCCGCCGCCGCCCCCGCGAGCATCACCGTCGGCCTGCACCCGACCGCGCTGTACGCGAAGAAGGGCGCGGTGTTCGTCACCGACACCGCCTCCAACGACGTGTCGGTCATCGACACCGCCCGCGGCAAGGTCGTGCAGACCATCGCCACCCGGCCCTGGCCCGAGGCGACGGTCGGCTACGAGCCCGACGCGGTCACGCTCACCGACGACGGCCACCTGCTGGTCACCCTCGGCCGCGCCAACGCGGTCGCCGTCTACCGCTACCACAGCGCGCAGGAGCCGGTCAGCTACGTGGGCCTGCTGCCGACCGACTACTTCCCCGCGGAGATCGCGACCGTCGGCAAGCAGGTGGTGGTCTCCAACACCCGCGGCATCGACGCCCGCCGCCCCACCACCAGCGCCGGCCACGCCACCCACGACACCACCTCCAGCCTGACCCACTTCACGCTGCCGAGCGACAACGCGATCCGGGCCCAGACCGCCAAGGTCTTCCAGCAGAACGGCTGGACCAGCACCGACGTCCAGCTCGCCAAGGGCCGCAAGGCGAAGGCCGTGCCGGTCCCGGCCCGGCTGGGCGACCCGTCGACGATCAAGCACGTCTTCCTGATCGTCAAGGAGAACCGCACCTACGACCAGCTCTACGGCGACATGGCGCAGGGCAACGGCGACCCGGCGCTCACCGAGTTCGGCGAGAACGTGACGCCCAACCAGCACGCCCTGGCAACGCAGTTCGGGCTCTACGACAACACCTACGACATCGGCACCAACTCCGCCGAGGGCCACAACTGGCTGATGCAGGCGGACAACCCGGAGTACACCGAGTCCTCCGCCGGTGAGTACACCCGCAGTTACGACACCGAGGACGACGCGCTCGGCCACCAGAAGAGCGGCTTCCTGTGGACCGGCGCGCAGGCGGCCGGCAAGACGGTGCGCGACTTCGGCGAGTTCCAGCAGTTCCTGACCAAGCCGGCCGACGCGACGTGGCAGAACCTCTACTGCGACGCGAAGAACATGAAGGCGACCGGCCAGAACACCGCCTACCCGCTCGACTCGTCCTCGCCGATCCCGTCGCTCAACAACGTGTCGGTGCCCGGCTTCCCGAAGTTCGACACCAGCGTCCCGGACATCTACCGGGAGCAGATCTGGCAGCAGGACTTCGAGAAGAACGGCCCGGCCGACCTCAACATGTTCTGGCTGTCCAGCGACCACACCGGCGGCCCGGCCAGCCCGGCCGCGCAGGTCGCCGACAACGACCTGGCCGTGGGCCGGATCGTCGACACCATCTCGCACAGCTCCTACTGGAAGGACTCGGCGATCTTCGTCGTCGAGGACGACTCGCAGGCGGGCCTGGACCACGTCGACGGCCACCGCGCGCCGATCCAGATCATCAGCCCCTACGCCCAGCACGGCGTGGTGGACGACCACTACTACTCGCAGATCACGATGATCCGCACCATCGAGCAGATCCTCGGCATCCACCCGATGAACCAGAAGGACAGCGCGGCCAGCCCGATGACGGCCGCGTTCACCGCCAAGCCGGACTACACGCCGTTCACCGCGGTGCCCAACCGCACCTCGCTGACCGACGGCCTGAGCACCGCGCCGTCCTGCGGCGTGGACACCCCGGCCGCGCAGGACCCGACGGCCGCGGCCGTGCCGAAGGCGAGCGTGCCGGCGGCCGAGAAGTCGGTGGCGGCGCAGTGGAACACATGGAAGTCGAAGCAGCGGCTGACCGGGCCCAACGCGGTGCCCGACTACGCGCCGCCCGCCCAGATGAACCACCTCACCTGGTACCAGACGCACAACTGGACCACGCCGTACCCCGGTGAGAGCAGGATCTACGCCCCGAACGACGTGCCGGGCGCCTACCTCCCCTCCTCGGACAACGACGACTGACCGGCGCCACCGCTACGACCGGGCCCCGGCCGGCATCGCGCCGGCCGGGGCTTTGCCGTGCCCGCCGTGCCCGCCGTCCCCGCCGTCCCCGCCGTCCCCGTGCTCGCGGCGGCGGTCAGCGCGGCGCGAGGACCTGCTCGGTCCAGATGGTCTTGCCCTCGGGCGTGTAGCGGCTGCCCCAGCGGTGGGTGAGCTGCGCGATGAGGAACAGGCCGCGGCCGCCCTCGTCGGTCAGCCGGGCCCGCCGCAGATGCGGCTGGGTCTGGCTGGGGTCGGAGACCTCGCAGATCAGCCGCTGGTCCCTGATCAGCCGGACGGTGATGGGGGAGCCCGCGTACCGGATCGCGTTGGTGACCAGCTCGCTGACGATCAGCTCGGTGCTGAACGCCAGCTCGTCCAGGTCCCAGGCGGCCAGCTGCGCGGTGACACCGGAGCGCACCTCGGCGACCGCCTCGGGCCCCGCGGTCACCCGCCACCCGGCGGTCCGGTCGCTCGGCAGCTCCCTGGTCCGGGCGAGCAGCAGCGTCTGGTCGTGGTCGGGCGCCGGGTCGGAGAGCCGGCCGAGCAGTTCGCGCCCCGCGTCCGCCATCGGCCGGCCGGACGCCGCCGCCGAGCGCGCCACCTCCTCGACCGCGGCCCGCCGGCGCGCCGCGGCCGGGTCGTCCCACACCTGCGCGGCGTCGCTGTGGAAGGCCAGCACGTCCCCCGCGGACAGCAGCAGCTCGGTCATCTCGAACGGGCCGCCGCCGGTGCCCAGCGGCGGCCCGGCACTGACCTCGACCTGCTCCACCGCGGCCGGCTCTCCGCCGGCCCCGCCCCGCACCAGCACCGGCCCGACGTGGCCCGACGACGCGACCAGGCAGCGGCCGGTCAGCGGGTCGTAGGTGGCGTAGACGCAGGACGCGCCGCGCAGCGCGGTCTCGATGCCCGCGTGCACCGGGTCGTTGTCCTCGGTGCTCGCGAAGCGCACCACCAGGTCGTCCAGATGGCTGAGGAGTTCGTCGGGCGCCGGGTCGAGGTCGGCGAGCGTGCCCACCGCGGCCCGCAGCCGGCCCATCGCGGCGGTCGCGCCGAGCCCGTGCCCGGGCACCCGGCCGACCAGGAACGCCACCCGGGCGGAGGACAGTTCGATGACGTCGAACCAACTCCCGCCGATGCCCTCGGGGGTGCCGCTGGGGACGTACACGCCGGACGTCTCGGCGGCCGTGCTGTCGCCCACCACCCTTGGCAGCAGGCTGCGTTGCAGCGTCTCGACGGTGCGCCGCTCCTTGGTGTAGCGGCGCGCGTTGTCGATGCTGAGGGCGGCGCGCGAGGCGATCTCGTCGGCCAGCGCGGCGTCCGACTCGTCGAACCGGCGCCGCGTGCCGATCCGCCACAGCAGCACCGTGCCGAGCACCAGACCGCGCGCCTGCACCGGCATCAGCAGCAGCGAGCTGGCATCGCGCGGCAGCGACCGCCGGACCATCTCCTCCTCCGGCAGCAGCGCCCGCAGGTCGGCGAGGTCGGAGAGCACCCCGGAGGCGCCGTGCCGCACCTGCTGGCTCGCGTCGCTGCCGATGGTGAGCGTGGCGCCGGGCGGATAGAGCTCGGGCGGCCACGCGCCGGTGCCGGCCACGGCCACCCGGCGCAGCGGCGTGTCCCCGGTGAACGGGCCGGGCTCCTCGCCCTGGAGCACCGACACGGTCAGGTCGACCGCGGCCAGGTCCGCGAAGGCGGGTACGAGCACGTCGGCCAGGTCCTCGGCGTTGCGGGCGACGTCCAGCGAGCCGCCGATCGCGGCGGCGGACGCGTACCGCAGGCCGGACGGCTGCGCGTCGCCCTCGTCCGCGGTGGCCAGCCGCGGCAGCCGCAGCGGGCCGTCCTCGGCGCGCGGCCCGTCGCCGTCGGCGCCCGCCGCGTCCGGCTCCGCCAGGCCGCCGGAACCCGGCGGGCCGCCCTGCGCCATCCGCAGCAGCAGCGGCGGGCCGTGCGCGCTCTCCGGCGCCAGCACCGACACCCGCAGCCGCACGTGGAGCGTCCCGCCGCCCGGCCGCAGCAGCACCACCCCGCCGGTGTTCTGCCGGCCCTCCAGCGCCCCCGACCTCAGCACCGGCCAGGTCTCCGGGTTCTCGAACAGCTCGGTGACGTCCCGGCCGCACAGCGTGTCCGCGGCGCAGCCGAACAGCGCCGCGGCCCGCCGGGTGCAGCTCACGACGGTGCCGCGGGCGTCCACCACCAGCGCCGCGTCGCCCCGCGCCCGGCGCACCGCTTCCTCCGGCCCGGCGGCGTCGGTCGTTCGCCCAGGCCCGCTCGAACCCATACGCCCATTGAAACGCGCCCCCCTCCGGCCCGCGCGCCGGAGAAGCCGCACCCCCGCCCGCGGCGGCCCGGAGCTCGTACGGGGAGGCGTTGCGGGCTCGGATAAGGCTCGGATCGGGCGCCTACTACGGCACCCGTGTCAGCAGGGGGCGGAGCTTCCTGCCCCGCACCCGCACTGCGCAATCTTTCTGCAAGTCGAGGAAAACTGTTGCAGCACGTCTTGACGGCACCGCCGCTCCGGAGCATGGTCTACCTCGCGTTCAACCGCCGTGCCCGTCACGGCGGTTGGCTGCGGCGGCCCACGGGAGGGCCGCCGGACCGCTCGTCCGAGGCGCGTCGGAGCCGGGTGGTCGCGTACGCAGGCCGTAGTCCGCCACGATCAGCGGGAGCCCTCCATGCTTCGCTCACCAGACCGCGCCGATCCCCCCCACGGCGCGGAACCGCCCACCGCGCAACCCCCCACCCCGCAACTCCCCTCCGCACGACCGCCGTCCGCCCGCTCGCGGGTCCGCCGGGCGCTGCTCGCCGCCGCCGCGCTCGTGGCCGGCTCGGTGGTACCGCTCGCCGCCGTCCAGGGCACCGCGCACGCCGGCCCCGCCACCGCGGCGGCCACCGGCGGCAACGGCAGCGACGTGACCGCCAACCTCTTCATGTGGAACTGGCCGTCGGTGGCCAGTGAGTGCACCACCGAACTCGGCCCGAAGGGCTACGGATCGGTGCTCGTCTCCCCGCCGGAGGACTCGATCCGGCTGTCCGGCTCGCACCCGTGGTGGGAGATCTACCAGCCGGTCGGCTACGACCTGGACAGCCGGATGGGCACCGAGGCGCAGTTCGAGGCGATGGTCTCCGCCTGCCACGCCGCCGGGGTCAAGGTCTACGCCGACGCGGTGATCAACCACATGTCCGGCAACGACCAGTCGAGCACCGACTCCTACGGCGGCGACAGCTTCGACGTCGGCGCGAAGACCTACGGCGAAGTCCCGTACGGCCCCTCGGACTTCCACACCTCGCCGGCCAACTGCCCCAACTCCGACCTGGCCATCGACGACTGGAACAGCCAGACCCAGGTCCAGGAGTGCGACCTGTCCAACCTCGCCGACCTCTACACCGAGACCGACGACGTGCGGGGCAAGATCGCCGGCTACCTCAACAAGCTGATCGGCTACGGCGTCGACGGCTTCCGGGTCGACGCCGCCAAGCACATCAACCAGTCCGACCTGGCGAACATCGAGTCCCGGCTCTCCGACACCCAGTGGGGCGCGCGGCCCTACGTCCTCCAGGAGGTCGCGCTCGGCGGCAGCGGCAACCTCGCGCCGTCCGCGTTCGAGTCCAACGGCAGCGTGATCGGCTTCGACTACGCCAACGCGATGAAGTCGCAGTTCCAGGGGAACATCGCGGGCCTCAAGACGTTCGGCCAGAGTTGGGGCCTGGAGCCGTCCGACAAGGACGGCGCGATGGTCACCAACCACGACACCGAGCGCAACGGCAGCACCCTGAACTACAAGAACGGCTCGCAGTACACGCTGGCCACCGAGTTCATGCTCGCCTGGGGATACGGCGCCCCGACGGTGTATTCCGGCTTCGCGTTCAACAGCTCCGACGACTCCCCGCCGGCCGACGGCAACGGCTTCGTCACCGGCACCGACTGCTCCTCCGCCGCCTGGGTGTGCACCGACCGGGTGCAGGGCATCGCGAACATGGTCGGCTGGCACAACGCAGCCCAGGGCCAGAGCGTCGCCAACTGGTGGGACAACGGCGCCGACGCGATCGCCTTCAGCCGCGGCGACCAGGCGTGGATCGGCATCGACAACGGCGACTCCGCGGTCACCGAGACCTTCACCACCGGCCTGGCCGCGGGCACGTACTGCGACGTCATCCACGGCGACCCCACCTCCTCCGGCGGCTGCACCGGGTCCACCGTCACCGTCGGCCAGGACGGCACCGCCACGGTGACCGTGCCCGCCCACGACTCGGTGGCCCTCTACCAGGCCGGCACCGCCACCACCACGCCCCCGACCAGCCCGCCGACCGGCACCGTCGCCGAGACGTTCCACGAGACCGAGGCCGCGCCGTCGGGCGAGCAGGTCTACGTGGCCGGGTCGATCGCCGGACTGGGGGAGTGGGACACCGGCCGGGCCGTCGCGCTGGACTCCACCGACGGCACCGACTGGAGCGCCACCGTGGACCTCCCCGCGAACACGTCCTTCGAGTACAAGTACATCCTCAAGGACGCTGCGGGGAACGTCACATGGGAGTCGGGCGACAACCGCACCGCCGACACCGGCGGCTCCGGCGGCACCCTGGACGACACCTGGAAGTAGCGCCGCGCAGGCACGAGGACGCGCGCACCCCGGTTCGCCCGGACGGGCGAACCGGGGCCGCGCTCCGGTTGCGGGGGCGGCAGGCGCGGCCTTGACTGCTGCTGATACCTGCCGGACGGTGAGAGGAGCATGGGGATGCTGTCGGTCCGCAGCCTGTTCACGTCGATCGTGGACAACGACGACTCCTACCGGCTCTTCTGCTCCATCGCCGCCAGCGGGGAGGCACAGGGCGGCTGGGAGAACGGCCGGATCGCCGCGCTGGTGCCGCCCTCGCAGCGTGAGCTGGCCCCGAAGATCGCCCGGCACGGCGCCGACGAGGACAAGCACGGCCGCATCTTCACCGCGCTGCTGCGCAAACGCGGGCTGGAGCCGGTGCCGGTGCCCGCCGACACCGACTACACGATGCTGCTGGAGCGCGCCGGGATCGGGCTCGCCCACAGCCGGCTGCGGCGCGACGAGGCGCTGAGCGAGCAGGACATCGTCACGTACCTCGCGCACAGCCGGGTCACCGAGCAGCGCGCGTCCGAGCAGATGGCCGTGCTGCTGCGGTACTTCGCCGGGCACCCCGAGATCGGCCGCGCGATGCGGGTCATCTCGCGCGACGAGGACAACCACCTCGCCTACTGCCACGAGGAGTTGCTGCGGCTGGCCGCTGCCGGGCACGGCCGCGCCATCCACCGCGTGCTGCGCGCTTGCGCGCACGCCGAGATCCGGGTGCACCGCGACGTGAGCCTGGCGGTGATGGCCCGCATGGGCCGCATCCTGCACTGGCCCGCGCCCACCGCGGCGCTGCTGCGCTTCGGCATCCACCTCACCTACCTCTACGACCGCCTCCACGGCTGGCGCCGCATGACCACGCTCACCATGCCCGCGCGCCGCAACGCCCTCGGCACCACCCCGGCCCCGGAGCCGCAGACCGCCGTCTGACCCCCGTACGGCGGCCGCACTTATATGAGGAGCCGTCCCCCGGGGGACACGGATAGCCTGCGGGGCATGGGCGAGGGTGTGGACACGCGGATCGGGCCGCCGAGCTTCGGCACGGAGCGGGAGACGCTGCGGGCGTTCCTGGACTACCAGCGGGCGACGCTGGCGATGAAGTGCGAGGGGCTGGACGACGAGCAGTTGCGGCGGCGGTCGATGCCGCCGTCGGCCTTGACGCTGCTCGGCCTGGTCCGCCATATGGCCGAGGTCGAACGGACCTGGTTCCGCCGCGTCTTCGAGGACCCCGGTGCCCCGATGGTGTGGGCGAAGGACGGCGAGGTCGACTTCCAGGCGGCGTACGACGCGAGCGCGTCGACCCGGGCCGAGGCGTTCCCGGTGTGGGAGGCCGAGGTCGCCGCGTCCCGGCGGATCGAGGCGGCGGCCGCGTCCCTGGACGTGTCCGGCCACCAGCCCCGGTGGGAGGAAGACGTGAGCCTGCGGATGGTGATGGTGCACGTGTTGCTGGAGTACGGGCGGCACAACGGGCACGCGGACTTCCTGCGCGAAGGAGTCGACGGGACCGTGGGGGCGTAGGGGTAAGGGGATCGTAAACTCCCCTGGTGGACATATCCCCGCCGCCGCCCCCCGAGGACCTTCCGCCGCCGCCTCCCGCACCCGCCCCGCCCTACTCCGGCTCGGGATCGCCGTACGACTCCGGCGCGGCGTACGGCGCCGGGCAGCCGCCCTACGGGCAGTCTTCGCCGTACGCATCGGACGGTGCGCCGCCCTACGGCGCGGGCCCGGGGCCCTACCCGCAGCAGCCGAACCCGTACCAGAACCCCAATCCGTACGCGGCGCCCGGCGGCCCGGGGCTGCCGGGGCCCTACCCGGCGCCGTACCCGTACCAGAATCCGCAGGGCTGGTACGCCGCCGAGCGCACCACCAACGGCCTGTCGATCGCCTCGCTGGTCACCTCGTTCACATGCGTGCCGCTGCTCGGCATCGGGCTGGGCATCGGCGGGCTGAAGCAGGGCCGGCGGCAGGGCCAGCGCGGCCGCGGGCTGGCCATCGCGGGCATCACGATCAACTCGGTCACGACCCTGCTCGTCGTGCTGCTGATCGTCCTCGGCGCGACCGGCGCGCTGGACGACGGCAACACCGAGGTCGCGGACATCAAGGCCGGCCAGTGCTTCAACACCACCGGGCACTCCCTGGAGGAGATCGAGCGCGGGGAGCGGGTGTCGCGCTCGGTGAACGTCGTCGACTGCGCCAAGCCGCATGACGCCGAGGCGTTCTACACCTACACCCTCGACCCGAGCACCAACGGCTCCTATCCGGGCGAGGCGGCGATCACCAGCGAGGCCCAGGCCACCTGCGGCAAGCAGATGGGCGAGTACCTGGACGGCCGCTCGCTGGACGACGGGATGCGGCTGTTCTTCTTCGGACCGCAGAAGTCCCTGTGGGACGACGGCGACCGCACGGTGACCTGCTTCTTCGGTGACGTCGACGCCAAGGTGACCGGTTCGGTGCGCGACGGCGGCGGCTCCTCGTCCGGCGGCAGCGGTGACGGGGGCTCCTCCGACGGCGGTTCCTCGTCCGACGGGGGCTCCTCCGACGGCGGTTCGTCCGACGGGGGTTCGTCCGACGGCGGCGACGCGGGAGGAGTGGGCGTCTGACCGCTCACGCGAGCCCGCACCGAGCCCGGCGGCGGCACACGTCGGAGCACCTTCCGCTCTGATCCGGCCACCACACGCTGGGTGATACCCAGGGGAGGGCTTGCGGTTGCGCACCGAGGGTTGCCAAGCTGTCGCACACAGTCAACCCCTGGGAGGGGCACGTGGCCTTCGGTGAGCAGCCTGCCTACCTTCGTGTCGCCGGGGACCTGCGGCGCAAGATCCTCGACGGCACCCTGCCGCCGCACGCCCGCCTGCCCTCGCAGGCCCGTATCCGCAGCGACTACGGCGTCTCGGACACCGTGGCCCTGGAAGCCCGCAAGGTGCTGATGGCGGAGGGGTACGTCGAGGGCCGTTCCGGCTCCGGCACCTATGTGCGGGAGCGGCCCGAGCGGCGCAAGGTCGTCCGCAGCGGTTTCCGGCCGACCGGCGCGCCGAGCCCGTTCCGGCAGGAGCAGGCGGACGAGGCGCGCACCGGCAGCTGGGAGTCCCACAGCGTGCAGGGCCCGGCCTCGGCCGATGTCGCCGAGCGGCTGGGCATCCAGACCGGCGACCGGGTGATGTGCACCCGCTACCTCTTCCGCGCCGAGGGTGAGCCGTCGATGCTCTCCACCTCGTGGGAGCCGCTGGCCCTGACCGCGCGCACCCCGGTGCTGCTGCCGGAGGAGGGGCCGGTCGGCGGCCAGGGCGTGGTGCCGCGGATGGCCGCGATCGACGTCCTGGTCGACCACATGGCCGAGGAGGTCGGCGCCCGCCCGGGCCTGGCCGAGGAGACCGCGGCGCTCGGCGGGGTGCCCGGGCACATCGTGATCGAGATCCGCCGCACGTACTTCGCGTCGGGACGGCCGGTCGAGACGGCCGACGTGGTGATCCCGGCGGAGCGCTACCGCGCGGTCTACCACCTTCCGGTACGCTGACGGGCCGTCACGTTCCGGTCGAGCGGGTGGCCGAATCGATCTCTCTTCGTGTCAATCCGTACCCGCCGGGTGATCCTCGGGCGTAGGGTCGGGCATATGCGCGCCGCCGTTTCCCCGAGCACGGGGCCGGACCGGACGCGGTGGGCGGGCGCGAAGGAGGGGTGGCGCGGTGACGTCGGAGTTCGGTTGGGTCCTCATACGGCAGGATGAGGGCGGCAACCGCTACCGGGTGGGCCGGTATGCGACGCGCGCGGAGGCCGAGCGGGTGGCCGAGGCGCTGACCTATCCCGCCGACCGGGTCGGCCCGCCGCAGCAGTACGTGATCGAGCCGGTGGTGCCCCGCGCGGCCGACGCGTGAGGGCTCCCTCCGCGCGCACCCGCGCAGAAAGGGGCAATATCGGGTAAGAGGGGAAAACCTCTCACGGTGGCCGGGTGCGCCCATGCCCGGCCCGACCCGGTCGGGGGTGCGACGGATGAGCGCCAGCGGCGACGACCCGCGGACGCCGCCCGACCACGCCCCGCCCGGCCACGCCCCGCCCAGCGGGCTCGAGGCGAGCGCCTTCGCCGGGCCGCGGGCGTCCGGGCCGCTGCTGGACACCCTGCGGGTCGCGGTCGTGATGCTGGACACCAGCGGCCGGGTGCTGCTGTGGAGCCCGCTGGCCGAAGAGGTCCTGGGCTGGGCGGGCGAGCACATCGTCGGCCGCAGGGTGGGCGGCCTTTTCGGCCCGCCCGAGCCCTTCCCCGAACCCGAGCCCTCCGCGGACGCACCGCCGCCGGCAGACACCGCCGACGCCCCGCCGTCCGAGCAAGCCGCTGAGGACGCCCCGCCGCCGGAAGCCGCCGAGGACGCCCCGTCCGCCGCCACCGACGCGGCCCGCCCCGAGCAGATCATCGCCGAACTCCTGCGCACCGGCCGCTGGAGCGGCGTCCTGTCGCTGCGCCACCGCGACGGCCACACCGTGCAGGTCGACACCCGCACCAGCCTGCTCGTCGACGGCGACGGCCGCCCGTTCGTCCTCGCCTCCCTGGTGGAGACCAGCCGCCTGCGCACCCTGGAGCACGACCTCGCCTCCCTGGACGCCCTCTTCGACTCCTCCCCGCTCGGCGTCGCGATCCTCGACCGCGACCTGCGCTACGTACGGGTCAACGACGCGCTCGCCGCCATGAACGGCATGCCGCGCGAGGAGCACCTGGGCCTGCGCGTCAACGAATTGCTGGACGGCGCCACCGCCCGCGAACTGGCCACGATCCAGCAGCACGTCCTCCGGACCGGCAAGCCCGTGGTCGACGTGGTCGCCCCCGGCCCGAACGGCCGCGGCCACCGCTCGCTGTCCTACCACCGGCTGGTCGACCGGGCCGGGCGGGTACTGGGCGTCAGCGCCACCGTCATCGACGTCACCGAGCGGATGCAGGCCGCCGAGCGCGCCGAACGCGCCCGCCGCCGGCTCGCGCTGCTCAACGACGTCGGCTCGCGGATCGCCGGCGTGCTGGACGTGCGCCGGATCGCCGAGATCTTCGCCGAGGTGCTGGTGCCCACCTTCGCCGAGTACGCCTCGGTGGTCCTGCACGCGCCGGTCGCCGTCGGCGGCGACCTGCCGCCCGCCGGGTTCCGCGAGAGCCAGCCGCTGCGGCAGTTCGGCGTCGGCGCGGTGCGCTGGACCCCGCCGGCCGAACGGATGCTGCAACGCGGCCAGTCGGTCGGCTTCACCCGGCGGTCCGTCTTCGGCACGGTGCTGGCCGGCGGCGAACCGGCGCTGCTCGACGGCGAGGAGCAACTGCGCGCCACCACCTACCCCGGCGACCCCAAGGTGCTCGCCGCCCTGGAGCTGGGCGTCACCTCGGCGCTGGTGCTGCCGCTGCGCGCCCGCGGTGTGGTGCTCGGGCTGCTGATGCTCGCCCGGACCCGCGACCGCGAGCCCTTCGACCGGGACGACCTGGCGCTCGGCGTCGAACTCGCCGACCGGGCCGGCGCCGCCCTGGACAACGCGCGGCTGTACGTCCGCGAGCGCGAGGGCGCCCTCACCCTCCAGCGCAGCCTGCTGCCGCGCGCCCTGCCCGAGCCGCCGGGGGTGCGGATCGCCTACCGCTACGTGCCCGGCAGCAGCGGCGCGGAGGTCGGCGGCGACTGGTTCGACGTCATCCCGCTGGGCGGCGGCCGGCTCGCCTTCGTCGTCGGCGACGTGATGGGCCACGGCATGGTCGCCGCCGCCACCATGGGCCGGCTGCGCACCGCCGTCCGCACCCTCGCCGGACTCGACATGCCCCCCGACGAACTGCTGCGCCGGGTCAACGAGTTGGGCGACGACCTCGCCCAGGACCGGACCGAGGGCTGGATGGCCACCGCGGCGTACGCCGTCTACGACCCGGCGACCCGGCGCTGCGCGATCGCCCTGGCCGGGCACCCGCCGCCGGTGCTGGTCGAGCACGGGGCCGACCCGGCGCGCTGCCTCGCCCGGGTCCTGGACCTGCCCACCGGGGTGCCGCTGGGCGTGGGCGGCGTCCGCTTCGAGGCCGCCGAACTCGACGTCCCCGACGGCGCGGTCCTGGTGCTCTACACCGACGGGTTGGTCGAGTCCCGCGGCCACGACATCGGCCAGGGCATCGAGCGGGTCCGGCGCACCCTGTGCGGGCGGACCGGCTCGCTGGAGGACACCTGCGACGCCCTGCTGGCCTCGATGGACCCCGACCGTGAGCCCGACGACGTCGCGCTGCTGCTGGCCCGCCTGGGCGGCCTGCCGGCCGGCTCCACCGTCGCCTGGACCTTCCCCGCCGAGGCCAGCGCGGTACGGCTGGCCCGCCGCCGGGTGCGCGACACCCTGACCGCCTGGGGCCTGCCGTCGCTGTCGGACGTCACGGTGCTGCTCGTCAGCGAGCTGGTCACGAACTCCCTGCGGTACGCGCACGGTCCGATCGGGGTGCGGATGGTGCGCGGCGCCTCGCTGCTGGTGGAGGTCTCCGACCCGCTGCCGGACCCGCCGCGGGAGCGGGTGGCCGGCGAGGAGGACGAGGGCGGCCGCGGCCTGCAACTGGTGGCCGGCGCCTCCCGGCGCTGGGGCACCCGGCACGGATCGCTCGGCAAGACCGTCTGGTTCGAGCTGGCGTTGCCCTGACGCACCGGCATCCGGGGCACCATGGGCACGAGGGTTCGGAAGCCCTGTCGCGGGTATGCCGAAGGGGCGGGAGCGCGAGGTGCGACCGTGGTGTTCCGGGGATGGCCCCGCGCCCCAGGAGCTGAGATGATGCTGTGATCCACAAGACCGTGTGCTGGACGGTCCGCATGCTGAATACTCGGTTCCAACCGGTCCAAGTGTGCTGAGCTGGAGGGGTCGGGCGAGTGAGCGACATGCCAGCAGGGGCGGTTTCGCCCGGCGACGACGACGCGGACGCGGCACATGCCGGCGTCTGGCAGTCCAGCCCGCCCGGGTCCCTGTATGACTACATACGTCTCGCGTCCTTCTCCCTCGACCGCGAGGGCCGCATCGACCAGTGGAGCGAGCGCGCCACCGAGTTCTTCGGCCTGACCGCCGCCGAGGCCGTCGGCATGGACCCGATCGCCGCCTTCGCACCCCCGGACGTCCAGCCGCGCGCCCACGAGCGGCTCGCGCAGATCCTCGACGGCCGCGAGTGGCAGGGCCTGGTGCCCTACCGCGACGCGTCCGGCGCGGAGGGCCGCGCCGAGGTCTACGTCATGCCCGCCGACCACGGCGCGCTGTGCCTGGCGGTCGACGTCGCCGCGCTGCGCCAGATCGAGACGGACCTGGCCGCCTCCCAGGCCGTCTTCGGGCAGTCCCCGATGGGCTTCGTGCTCTTCGACACCCGGCTGCGCCTGGTCCGGGTCAACGAGCGCTTCGCCGCGGTCTTCGGCCGCCCCACCGAGCAGCCCGGCCGCGGCCCGCAGGACTTCCTGTCCCGGGTGGAGGCCGACCGGCTGTCCGCCGCGCTGCGGCAGGTGCTGGAGACCGGCGACGCGGTGCTGGACATGCCGCTGGTCGGGACCGTGCCCGGCGACCCGGCCCGCCGCCGCTGGTCCATCTCGCTGTACCGGCTGCACAGCAACTCCGGCCGCCCGATCGGCGTCGCCGGCCTGGCGATGGACGTCACCGGACGGCAGCGCGCCGAGCGCGAGGCCGCCCACGCCCGCCGCAACCTCGCGCTGCTCAACGAGGCCGGCTCGCGCATCGGCACCTCGCTCGACCTGGAGACCACCGCCCGCGAACTGCTCGACGTGGCGGTGCCGCACTTCTGCGACCTCGCCTCCGTGGACCTCTACCAGGCGCTGCTGTCCGGCGCGGAGGACCTGGCCGGCACCACCGACGGCAGCGGCGAGGTGCGCCGGGTCGCCTTCGCCAGCTCGGTGTCCGACGCCCCGGTGGCGATGGCCGGCGACGACGACGTGGAGCCCAGCGACGGACCGGTGTCGGTCGGCTCCGTGCACCGCTTCCGCTTCTCCTCCGCGGCCGCCCGCGCGCTGCGCACCGCCCAGCTCCAGGTGCTCGACGGCGAGGGCGGCCACGACCTGGGCGGCACCCCGCTGGTCCAGTCCACGCTGGTGGTGCCGATGGTGGCCCGCGACACCGTGCTGGGCCTGGTGCAGTTCTCCCGGGCCAAGGGCAGCGAGCCGTTCACCGAGCGGGACCGGATGCTCGCCGAGGAACTGGCCGCCCGCGCCGCCATCTTCCTCGACAACGCCCGGCTCTACCGGCGCGAGCACGAACGCGCCCTGATCCTCCAGCGCAGCCTGCTGCCCCCGGACGACCCGGAGGCGACCGGCCTGGACATCGCCTGCCGCTACCTGCCCGGCAGCATGGAGACCGAGGTCGGAGGCGACTGGTTCGACGTCATCGAACTGCCCGGCCACCGCACCGCGCTGGTCGTCGGCGACGTGATGGGCCGCGGGCTGCGCGCGGCCGTCGCGATGGGCGAACTGCGCACCGCGGTGCGCACCCTGGCCATGCTCGACCTCGAACCGGCCGAGGTGCTCGGCGCGTTGGACGAGGTCGCCGAAGGGCTCGGCTCCTCCTCCGCCGGCCGCACCCGCCGCTCGAAGAACCCCGCCGACATGGACCTCGCCGAGGTCTACCTCGCCACCTGCATCTACGTCGTCTACGACGCGGTGACCCGCCGCTGCACCATCGCCAACGCCGGCCACCTGCCGCCGGTCCTGGTCGAACCGGGGGAGGACCCGCTGCTGCTCGAGGTGCCGCGCGGGGTGCCGCTGGGGGTGGGCAGCGAGCCGTTCGAGGAGGTCGAGGTCGAACTGCCCGAGGGCGCCCTGCTCGCCCTGTACACCGACGGGCTGGTCGAGTCCCGCAACCACCCGCTCGACGAGGGCCTGGACGCCTTCCGCGCCGCACTGGCCGGCCCGCAGCGGCCGCTGGAGGACGTCTGCGACCACGTCCTGGCCACCCTCGACACCGCCCACGGCGAGGACGACATCGCGCTGCTGACGGCCCGTATCCGCGGGCTGCCCGCCGACCAGGTCGGCGACTGGACGCTCGCACCGCAGCCCACCTCCGTCGCCCGCGCCCGCGAACTCGCCCGTGACCAGCTGCTGGACTGGGACCTGGGCGACCTGGTGGACACCACGGAACTGCTCGTCAGCGAACTGGTCACCAACGCACTGCGGCACGGCTACGGCGACATACGGCTCCGGCTGCTGCTGGACCGCACCCTGGTCTGCGAGGTGTGGGACAACGCGCTGATGCAGCCACGCCGCCGCCGCGCCCGGGACACCGACGAGGGCGGCCGCGGCCTGCAACTGGTCGCGATGCTCAGCCAGAGCTGGGGCAGCCGCCGTACCCACCGCGGCAAGACCGTCTGGTTCGAGCTGGCGCTGCGCGGCGGCGACCAGCCGGGGCCGGCCGGCCCGTCCGTGGACGACCTGCTCAGCATGTTCTGACCCCGCCGTACGCCCCGCCGCACGCCGGCTGCCGCACGGCGGGGCGCCTCAGGCGGCGCCGGACTTCAGGCGGGCCAGCCGGGCGTCGATCTCCGTGCGGTCGCCCAGGGCGTCCAGGGACTCGAACTGGGCGTCCAGCGAGGAGGCCGCCAGCTCCCGGCGGCCCTGCGCCCGCGCCTCCTCGCGCCGCACCTTGTCCTCGAAGCGGCCCAGCTCGCTCGTCGGGTCGAGCACGTTGACGCTCTTGACCGCGTCCATCATGGTGTTCTGCGCGTGCGCGCTGCGCGAACGGGCCACCAACTCGTCCCGCTTCGCCTGGAGCTGCCGCAGCCGCTCCCTCATGTCGTCCAGGCCGCCGCGGAGTTGGCCCACCACCTCGCGCTGCGAGGCGATCACCGGCTCGGCGGCCCGCGCCTCCTTCTCCGACTGGAGCTGCCGGCCGAGCGCCACCTTGGCGAGGTTGTCGAACCGGTCGGCCTCCTCGCTGCCGCCCGCGGCCCGCAGCTCGTCCGCCTTGCGGCTGGCCGCGGCCGCCTTGCCGCCCCACTCCGCCGCCGCGGACACGTCCTCGGCGTGGTCCTGCTCGGCCATCCGCAGCTGGCCGATGGTGCCGGCGACGGCGTCCTCGGCCTCCCGGATGTTGTCGGTGTACTCCCGGACGAGCTGGTCGATCATCTTCTGCGGGTCCTCGGCCTGGTCGAGGAGCGCGTTGATGTTCGCCTTGGCGAGCTGCGCCACCCGGCCGAGGATCGTCTGCTTCGTCATCGCCACTCCTTGGCTGACCTGGTGTCCACCTGGTGTCCTACGGTTCTCGATGTCCTGTGGGGGAGGGCCGGGCGGTCTAGAACCTCCCGCCCCCGCCCATCCGGCCGCGGGTTCCGCCGCCGCCGAAGCTGCCCGGGCCCGCGCCGCCGCCCCTCCCGCTCCCGTACCCGCTGTAGCCGCCGTACCCGCCCATGCCGGCGCCGCGGCTGCGGCCCCCGCCGAGCAGGTCGCCCAGCAGGATGCCGCCGAGCACCGCGCCGCCGACCCCGGCCATGCCGCCCATGCCGCCGCCCGCACCGCCGCGCCCGCGCCGCCCGCCGAAGCCGGAGACGTCGTCCTGGGCGTACGCCTGCGCCTCCCGTGCCAGCCGGTCCGCCTCGCGGGCGTGCTCCAGCGCCTGCCGCGGGTCGTCCGCCGCCAGCGCCTCCGCCCGGTGCAGCCGGCGCTCGGCCTCGGTCAGCCGGGTCCTGGCCCGGCTGCCGATCGCGCCGCGGTGCGTGGTGACCGTGTCCCGCGCCGCCGCGACCTCGCTGCGCGCCGCCAGCAGCGCCTGCTCCAGCAGCCCCGCGGTCCGGCGCTGCCCGGCCTCCTCCTCCCGGGCCCCGGCCAGCGCCCCGTCGAGCGCCGCGTCCGCCTCCTCCACCCGGCGCAGCGCCGCGATCGGGTCCGGCCGCCCCTGCGCCAGCTCCCCGCGCACCGCTGCCAGTACGCTCTCCACCCGCGCCACCCGCCCCCGCAGCTCCGCGTGCGCCAGCCCGCCCGCATCCCCTGCACCGCCCGCGCCGTTCGCGCCGCCCGCGCCGGGTCCGCCGAGGACCGCCCGGGCCTCGGCGAGGTCCGCCTCGGCCTCCGCCAGGGCCTCGGCCAGCTTCGTGTCGGCCGCGCGCAGCTCCTGCTCCCTGCGGATGACGGAGTCTGCGAGGACCGCCGCCTGGTCCAGGGCGCCCTCCGCGGCGCGGACGAAGACGGCCGCGCGGCCGTGGTCGGTGCCGATCGCCTCCTGCGCCTGCTCCAGGCTGGTGCGGGCGAAGCCCAGCCGGTCGCGGGCCTCGTCCGGGTGGCCGGCCACCGGCTCCAGCGCGGAGTCGGCGTACCGCTCGGCCAGCGGGCCCAGCGCGGCCGCCGCGGCGTCGATCCGGGCCGGCAGCGCCACCGCGGCCTCCTCGGCCCGCGCCAGCACCTGCGGCGCGTTCGCCTCCATCGCGCGCAGCCGGTCGAACGCCTCCGACTCCGCGTCCAGCCGCCGGTTCGCCTGGGTGCAGCGCGACAGGATCTCGCCGAGCATCTGCCGCCGGGTCTCGTCGTCCTCCGGGTACGCGTCGTCCAGCTTCTGCCGCAGCCGGAACGCCGCGGTCAGCTCGTCCTTGGCGTACTCCACCGCCTCGCCGAACGGCCGCGCCGCGTCATCCCCGAACTGCGCCGCCGCGAACCCCACGTCCTCCTCGCTGGTGCGCACCGCGTCGTCCGTGGCCACCAGCAGCTCGCGCGCCTGCGCGTCCAGCTCCGGCAGCGGCGTGACCGGCACCGGCTGCTTCGGCCGCGCCCGCCACTGCTCTGCGCCCTGCCCCGCGGAGGTGCGCACCGGCCGCTGCTGCGCCGCCCGCCTGCGGTACGCCCATATGCCCAGCAGCAGCGCCGCGCCCAGCGCGACCACCGGAATCCACACCGAACCGGTCGAGCGGCTGTGCGCGCCGCCCGGGTCCGCCGCGCCCGGGGTGATCACCGGGGCGGCGACGGGGTCGCCGCCGAGCACCGCGTCGTAGCCGTTCGCGGCGCCGACCGCCGCGCCCGCCCAGTCGTTCTGCCGCAGCGCCGGCTCGATCGCCCGGTCGTTCACCTCGTCGATCTGCTGCTGGGACAGCCCCGACTGCTGGTCGGCGGAGACGGCGTACTGCCGGTCGCGGGTGGCCACCGCCAGCAGGACGTCCTTGCGGCCCAGCCCGTTGCGCTCCGCGGTCGCGTCCGCCCAGTCCTGCGGGGAGGCACCGGAGAAGCCGTTGACGTAGACCGTGAAGAGCTGCACCCGGTGCTGGTCGTAGAGCCGGTCGAGTGCCAGGCGCACCTCGCCGGCCCGGTCCTGGAGGGCGTCCACCTGGTCGGTGACCTGCCCGGTCCTGGCCAGGGGTATCGGCGTGTCGGCGGCCGCCGGCGGCGACAGGACCCCGCCCACCGCCAGAGCGGCCAGCACGGCCAGAGCGGCGGCCGGCGACTTACGTGTGTGGCGCACCGCGTTGCCTCCCGCTGTCCGCGCCACGGCCCACCGCGTGGCTCTTTTCGGGAGCGTATGTGCGGCGTATGCGTCGCGCGACCGGGGAGCGGGCCCGCACCCGGGCCCCCGACCTGGCCCGATACCACCGCGGTGCGCGGCGCGCGGGCGAGCGGCGCGGGAGTTCCCCGAAAGGGGAAGGCCGTCCGTATGCGGGACGGGTCCCGACCGGCCGGGTCTAGTCTCCGGATTCCGCCGAACGGGGGAGCCGGTTTCCACGCCGCGCGGAGACCGGCCGCGGAGAACACCGTGGCGCGCTGCCGCGGAAAGGCCGCGCGGAGTACCGGGCCGCCCCCCGTTCGGTGCCCGTGGCGCCCCGGACGGGACGAGGTCGTTCCGGCGGCGCGGGCACGGGGGACTGTTTCCTGACAGCCGGAGGCACGGGAGATGACGGACGGCAGGCTGTACGGCCGGGTACGGGTGGTCGAGTTCGTGCGGGACGCGCTGAGACGCTCCGGCGTGCCCGGCGGGCCGCTGCCCGTGGTGCTGCTCGTCGGGTCGCACGGCAGCGGCGGCACGGTGCTGCTCGACCGGCTGTGGCGGGAGTTCGGCGGGCGCTGCCTGAGCGCCCGCCTCGACCTGGATCGGGCCGAGGCGGTCGAGGACATCGTGCTGGCCGCCGTCCGGGGCTGGGGGCGCCGGGTCCCGGGCATCCACCCGGTCCGCTTCTGCCGCACCCGGATGATCTTCAAGGCGCTGAGCTTCGTGGACGACGGCGGCGGGCGCGCCGCGTTCGAGAAGTACCTGGCGGCCGACCCGCAGGACGCCGCCGCCAGTTCCGCGCTCGACGGCCTCGCGGCACGCGCGGCCCCGCTGCTCCCCGCCGACCAGCAGGTGCTGCTCTCGGCCGCCGCCAAGGTGGTGGGGACGCTGCTGTCCGGAATCGGCCGGCGGCGGCGCGGCGACGCGGCGGCCCGGCAGTGGCTGGAACAGCACGCGCCCGGCAGCGGCAGCGCCACGGACCGGCTGTGGGAGGTCCACCGCCGCCACCACGGGCGCAGCAGTGTGCCGGACGCCGCCCGCTCGGCACTGAAGACGGTCTGCGCCGCCCTGCTCGCGGACCTGCGCGCGGACTTCAACGGGCGGTCCCTGCGCGGCCAGCGGCCCGCCAACTGCCTGCTGCTGCTCGACGAGGCGGGCAGCCGGGCCGGCGAGCTGTTCCTGGAACTGGTCGCCGAGTGCCGCCGGGAGAGCCACCGGGCGCGCGAGCGGCCCGACCCGGTGCTGGTGGTGGCCGCCAGGCGCGGCCGGGCGCACACCTCGATGGCCCCGCTCGCCTCGACCGACGACCGGCTGGCCTTCGCCGTCCGGCACCCCGCCGCTCCGGCCGGCGCGGACCACCCGGTGTGGTGGTATCCGATCAGGCTCACCGACCTCGGCCGCGAGGACGTGGTGGTGATGTGCGGCAGCAGCGTCCTGGGCAGCCAGAAGCGCGACGCGAGCCACCTGCGCGACCTGACCGGCGGCCACCCGGAGGCGGTCGACCGGCTAGCGCACCTGCTGGCCCGGCCCGAAGCGGCCGCGCGGGACCCGCGGCTGCTGCTGGACCGGCCGCTGCCTCTCGCCGAGGACCTGCCCGACCACTGGCCGCCGCCCGGCCGCCCGGCCCGGCCGGGGGCCGCGGCACCGGACCGGGACGGGGGCCCGACCGTGGCCGCATACCTGCTGCGCCGCATCCTGGCGGACGACCACGGCGACGGCCTCACCGACGGCCTCGACGACAGCCTCGCCGCCCTCGGTGCCGACCGCCTCGCCGGCATCGGGGGCGGCCCCGCCGCGGACCCCGGCGGCGGCTCGCTGCTGGACACCATGGCCGTGCTCGCGCTCACCCCCGGCCTCCGGCTGGGCGCCGGCACCGCGGCGCTGCACTTCCTGGGCTGGACCCGGTTCTCCGCGGCCGCCGCCCGCCACCGGCTCGCCGCGACGCTGTGGTTGCAGGAGACGCCGCCCGAGCCGCCCGAGGAGCAGCCCGGGGGCCCGGCCGCACCGGCCGCGGCCCCCGGGCCCGCAGTACGGCTGCACCCGCTGGCGGCCGTCCTGCTGCACCGCCGGCTCGCCGCCGTCCCCGAGGTGTGGGACGGCGCCCACCAGGGCTACGCCGCGCACTACTCGGGCCGCGACGACGAGCCGCTGCGCCACCACCACCTCCTGGCCCGGGTCACCCTCTCCCACCGCGAGCTGCTCGCCGAGGTGGCCGGCTACCTGGAGCGGGAGTACGACCGCTGCGCGACGACCGAGCAGTGGCAGTCGCTCCTGGGCCAGGTGGCCGCGGCACCCAACCGGCTGCGCACGCAGGGCGATCCGCGCACCTTCGTCACCGGCCTGGCCGGGCGGCCCGACCCGCGCGACCGCGGTCGGACCATCGGGCGGCTGGTGGCCGCGCGGTGGCTGCACGGGGACCGCTCGTTCGACCCGCACCACCACCTGGCCGGGCTGGTCGCCGCCGAGTACGGCAACCTCGCCGCGATCGCCGGCGGCAACGAAGCGCTGTTCGAGGAGTCCGGCAAGTACCACCTGGTCGAGGAGGAGTGGAAGCAGCGATGAGAAGAGTTCCGCGCGCGCTCAGGACCTACGAGCAGTGGTACGGCAACCTGCCCCGCCCGATGCGGGCGGCCGTGGCCGCGACGGTCGCGCTGGGGCTGGTCGCCGCCCTGCTCGGCGCGGTGGTGGCCGTCGACCGGGTCCGCCACCGGCCGTGCATGCGCTCCGGCGCGACCACCGTCACCCATGAGGGCGCGAACGGCGAGTGCGTCGGAATCACCGACGGCGCCTACGCGTTCGACCCGCGGATGCGCGGCGTGGAGCAGCGGGTCCGCGAGGAGAACCGGGCCGTCACCCGGGAACACCCGAAGGACTACGTCAGCGTGGTGCTCCTGCTCCCGATCTCCGACCACAGCGGCAGCATCATGTCGATGGCCAGCATCGTCGAACAGGTGCGCGGCGCCTACACCGCGCAGTACGCCGCCAACCGGCAGAGCGTCGAGGGCGTCGCGCCGTACATCCGGCTGCTGATCGGCAGCGACGGGTACCAGGCCAACCAGTGGAAGGCGGCCACCGAGACGATCGAGCACGCCACCGCGCAGCACGTGGCGGCGGTGACCGGGCTCGGCCTGAGCCTGGACGGCACCAGCCGCGCGGTGCGCGAGCTGACCGGCCGGGGCATCCCCGTGGTCGGCGCGACCATCACCGCCGACAGCTTCAGCAACATCAGGAACTTCGTGCGGGTCGCCCCGAGCAACCAGGACAACATGGCCGCCGCGCTGTCGTACGTCCAGGCGCGGTACCCGCGCGCGGTGCTGGTCGAGGACGGCAACGCCGGCGACAGCTACGACGCCACCCTCGTCAGCGGCTTCCGGAAGTTCGCCGCCCTGCCGCACCACCGGATCGTGGACGTGGAACCGTTCGACACCACCAGGCGCGACCGGGCCGTCTCGGAGTCGGACCAGGCCGACGCCGAGCAGGAAGTCGCCACCCGGATCAGCCAGATGGCGCTGGACATCTGCGCGCAGCAACCCGCGGTGGTGCTCTTCGCCGGCCGCGGCCAGGACGTCGGGGTGCTCGTGCACGCCTTCGCCACCACCTGCCTGGACAAGCGGATCGAGATCGTCAGCGGCGACGACGTGCCCAACCTGGCCATCACCCCGCAGCTGCGGCGCGACCTGGACGGCCACGTCGAGGTGGACTACGCGGGCGTCGCCCACCCCGACGAGTGGGCCTCGGCCGACGGGCCCGGCGCGACGCGGGACGAGCAGGACGGCGCCCGCGGCTTCCACGCCTTCGACCAGACCTTCCAGCGGCTCTTCCCCGGCGGCGCCCTCACCGACGGCAACACCATGACGGCGTACGACGCGACCCTGACCGGCGTGTCCGCGATCCGGCTGACCGAGCAGCGGCAGCCGCCCGCCGAGGCGGTGGCCGGTGAACTCGGTGCGCTCCAGGGCGCCCACCAGGTGCTCGGGGCGAGCGGCCCGATCCGGTTCACCGCGAACTACCAGACCAGTCGTACCGGCAGCGATCCGGTCGGCAAGGCCGGCCCGATCCTGCGGCTGGGACCGGACGGCAGCCCGCGCGTGCTGAGGGTGACATGGCCGTCGGCCGCGCCCCCGGTCGGATGAGCCGCCGGCCGGCGGGCACGGCGTGGCGCGGGAGCTACCGGTCGCGGCGCCTGATCTTCGCGCCCAGCCACACCAGCGGGTCGTACTTGCGGTCGACGGCGCGCTCCTTCAGCGGGATCAGCGCGTTGTCGGTGATGTGGATGTGCTCGGGGCAGACCTCGGTGCAGCACTTGGTGATGTTGCAGTAGCCCAGCCCGTGGTCGTCCTGTGCGGACTCCGCCCGGGTCGGGCCGCCGCCGGCGGCAGCCGCGTCCAGCGGGTGCATGTCCAGCTCGGCGACGCGCATCAGGAACCGCGGCCCGGCGAACGCGTCCTTGTTCTCCTCGTGGTCGCGCACCACATGGCAGGTGTCCTGGCACAGGAAGCACTCGATGCACTTGCGGAACTCCTGCGAGCGCTCCACGTCCACCTGCGCCATCCGGTACTCCCCGGCCGCGACGCCCTCCGGCGGCACGAACGCCGGGATCTCGCGGGCCTTGGCGTAGTTGAAGGACACGTCCGTGACGAGGTCGCGGATCACCGGGAAGGCCCGCAGCGGCGTGACGGTCACGCTCTCGCCCCGCTCGAAGACCGACATCCGGGTCATGCACATCAGCCGCGGCCGCCCGTTGACCTCCGCGCTGCACGAACCGCACTTGCCCGCCTTGCAGTTCCAGCGCACCGCGAGGTCGTTCGCCTGGGTGGCCTGGAGCCGGTGGATGATGTCGAGCACCACCTCGCCGTCGTTCACCTCGACGTCGTAGTCCGCGAGGCCGCCGCCCTCGGCGTCGCCCCGCCACACCCGGAACCGGGCCGTGTACGTGCTCACGCGTCCACCTCCTCGTCCGTCAGGTACTTCCGCAGCTCGTCCGGTTCGAACAGGGCGAGCAGGTCGGGCCGGATCGGGGCGGTCGCGCGGCGGCGCAGGGCCACCGCGCCGCCGGCCGCGTCCGACAGCTCGCAGACCAGGTTGACCCGGCGCCAGGCGCGGTCCATGTCCGGGTGGTCGTCGCGGGTGTGCCCGCCGCGGCTCTCGGTGCGCTCCAGCGCCGCCCGGGCCACGCACTCGCTGACCAGCAGCATGTTGCGCAGGTCGATCGCCAGGTGCCAGCCCGGGTTGAACTGCCGGTGCCCCTCCACCCCGGCCAGCCCGGCCCGCTCCCGCAGCACCGCCAGCCGCTGGAGCGCCTGCTCCATCTCCGGGGCCCGCCGGATGATCCCGACCAGGTCGTTCATCACCTGCTGCAACTCCTGGTGCAGGGTGTAGGGGTTCTCGACGGCGGCGCTCCCGGCGGCTCCCGCGGCCCCGCTCTCCCGGCCGGCTCCGGCTGCTCCGGCCGCCCCCGCCTCGTCGGCCGCGGTGAACGGCCGCAGCGCCTCCGCCGCCGCCTCGTCGATCTGCGCGTCGTCCGCGACGGGGCGGCCCCCACCCAGCCCGGCCGCGTACCGCGCCGCGTACAGCCCCGCGCGGCGGCCGAACACCAGCAGGTCGGACAGGGAGTTGCCGCCCAGCCGGTTCGAGCCGTGCATGCCGCCGGCCACCTCGCCGGCCGCGAACAGCCCCGGCACCCCGGTCGCCGCCGCGGTGTCCGGGTCCACCTCGACCCCGCCCATCATGTAGTGGCAGGTCGGCCCGACCTCCATCGCCTCGGCGGTGATGTCGACATCGGCCAGCTCCTTGAACTGGTGGTGCATCGACGGCAGCCGGCGGGTGATCTCCTCCGGCGACAGCCGGGTGGACACGTCCAGGAACACCCCGCCGTGCGGGGAGCCGCGCCCGGCCTTCACCTCGGAGTTGATCGCGCGGGCCACCTCGTCGCGCGGCAGCAGCTCCGGCGGCCTGCGGTGGTGGTCGGGGTCGGTGTACCAGCCGTCGGCCTCCTCCTCGGACTGCGCGTACTTCTCCTTGAACACCTCCGGCACGTAGCCGAACATGAAGCGCTCGCCCGCGCTGTTGCGCAGCACCCCGCCGTCGCCGCGCACCGACTCGGTGACGAGGATGCCCTTCACCGACGGCGGCCAGACCATCCCGGTCGGGTGGAACTGGATGAACTCCATGTTGATCAGCGGCGCCCCGGCCAGCAGCGCCAGCGCGTGCCCGTCGCCGGTGTACTCCCAGGAGTTGGAGGTCACCTTGAACGACTTGCCGACCCCGCCGGTGGCCAGCACCACCGCGGGCGCGTCGATCACGAACAGCCGCCCCGACTCGCGGACGTACCCGAAGACCCCGGCGACCTCGCCGCCCGGGCCCTTCAGCACCCGGGTGACCGTGCACTCCTGGAAGATCCGCAGCCGGGACTCGTAGTCGCCGCCGGCCGCGCGGTCCTCCTGCTGGAGCGCGACGACCTTCTGCTGGAGGGTGCGGATCAGCTCCAGGCCGGTACGGTCGCCGACGTGCGCCAGCCGCGGGTACTCGTGGCCGCCGAAGTTGCGCTGCGATATCCGCCCGTCCGCGGTGCGGTCGAACAGCGCGCCCCAGGTCTCCAGCTCCCACACCCGGTCCGGCGCCTCCTTGGCGTGCAGCTCGGCCATCCGCCACTGGTTGAGGAACTTCCCGCCGCGCATGGTGTCGCGGAAGTGCACCTGCCAGTTGTCGCCGGAGTTGACGTTGCCCATGCTCGCCGCGATGCCGCCCTCGGCCATCACCGTGTGGGCCTTGCCGAAGAGGGACTTGCAGATCACCGCGGTGCGCAGGCCCTGCGCGCGGGCCTCGATCGCGGCCCGCAGCCCCGCGCCGCCCGCACCGACCACCACCACGTCGTAGGCGTGCCGTTCCACATGACTCATCTCAGAAGAACCTCGGATCGTCGAAGACGCCGCTGGACACCAGGTACACGTACAGGTCCGCGACGCCGACGCTGACCAGCGAGGACCAGGCGAGCAGCATGTGGCGGCCGTTGAGCACCCCGACCCAGCCCCACAGCCGGTAGCGCACCGGGTGGGCGGAGAAGTGCCGCAGCTTGCCGCCGATGATGTGCCGGCAGGAGTGGCAGGACAGGGTGTACGCCCAGATCAGCGCGATGTTGACCAGCAGCACCAGGGTGCCCAGGCCCGCGTGGCCCCAGTGGCCGTGCCGGTCGCGGAAGGCGAGCACCGTGTCGTAGCTGAGGATGCCCGCGACCACCACGGCCAGGTAGAAGAAGTAGCGGTGGACGTTCTGCAGGATCAGCGGCAGCCGGGTCTCCCCGCTGTACGACGCGTGCGGCTCGGCCACCGCGCAGGCCGGCGGCGACAGCCAGAACGAGCGGTAGTACGTCTTGCGGTAGTAGTAGCAGGTCAGCCGGAAGCCCAGCGGGAAGACCAGCACCAGCAGCGCGGGCGAGGGCCCCCACCAGTTCCCGAACAGGTGCCAGTCGGCGCCGCCGTTCATGTCGGTGCAGTTCGAGGCGAGGCAGGGCGAGTAGAACGGCGACACGTACGGCGCCGCGTAGTAGTGCGCGCCGGCGAACGCCCGCCAGGTCGAGTAGCCGACGAACGCGGCCAGCCCGAGCACGCTGACCAGCGGCGGCAGCCACCAGCGGTCGGTTCTCAGGTGCGGCGCGGAGATGGCCGCGCGGCCGGGGCTGCCGACGCCGCGGGCGGTGCGCGCGGGGGAGGGCGGGGTGGTGGGGGAGTTCGGTGCGGTTCCGGTCGACAAGGGTCACTCCGCGGTGGAGGGCGGGGAACGCACCCGCCGGGCGGGGCGGCGGGTCGGGGCCGGGATGAGGCCGCGCGGCGCGGCGCCGGCGTCGTACGCCGGGACCGCCGGGGCAGGGACCGGTCGGCGGGGCGCCGCTCAGGGCGCGTGCCGGTGCGGGGAGCCGAGCCCCTCGTCCTCGGCGTCGGCCCACAGCCCGCGGTCGTAGGGCGCGTCCGGCACCGGTACGACCTCGGGCACGCGGTGCCGGGCGGCCGCCGGGACCGACTCCCGCAGCAGGCTCAGGCTCTCCCGCAGGTGGTCCGCGGCCGACCGCACCCGGCGCATGTCCAGGGTCTCGCCGGCGTGCTCGTCGAGCCGGCCCACGCAGCGCATCAGGTCGTCCAGCCGCCGCTGGACCGAAGTCAGGTCGTCGTGCAGGGACATGGGTGCCCTCGCCATCGGTCGCCGTGCGAAGTTACGGAGCTGCGAAGGTGCGAAGGTGCGAAGCAGCGCTGCGAGTGTCGCGTGTCACACCGGCTCTTGTGAAGACCGCTGCACGGACCGGGCCCGGAACCGGCCGGACCCGCACGGCCCGCCCGTACGGCGGTCGGCGGCGGTTTCTGAGCCGTCCGGGTGGACCCCGGGCACAGGTGCGTCGTGTCCCGGGCCGCAGCGGGCACAGCTCTTCTTGCAGCGAGGGCGGAGCCCCCGCTGCCCCCGTCCCGTGCTTCAGGCCGATCGATGACGTCCCGGTCGTGCGCCGTAGAGCGGCGCCTGCCGGGCCGCGGAGGTGTCCGAGCCCATGAACCGCAGCGCGCAACCGACCGCCGTACCGCCGGCCCCTCCTCGGCGGCGCCGCCGTGCCGTGTCGACCACGGTGTGCGTCGCCGTGGCGGTGGCGGCCGGCGCCACCGCGCTGACCGCCTGCTCCTCGTCCGGGACCAAGGCGGCCGGCACCGCCGGGACCGACGTGGCCGCCGTCTCCCGCGCCGGGGTGCGCGACGGCGGCACCCTGACCTGGGCCGTCGACGCGATGCCGAAGACCCTCAACGCCTACCAGTCCGACGCGGACGCCGGCACCACCACCGTCACCGGCGCGACCCTGCCCGCGATGTTCCGGCTGGACGCCCACGGCACCCCGCAGCTCGACACCGACTACGCCACCGCCGCGAGCGTCACCGCCCAGGACCCGCGCCAGGTCGTCACCTACGACCTCAACCCGCGGGCGAAGTGGAGCGACGGCCGGGCCATCGGCGCCGACGACTTCGTCGCGCAGTGGAAGGCGCTCGGCGGGAAGAACAGCGCGTTCTGGACCGCCCGCAACGCCGGCTACGACCGGATCTCCGCGATCAGCCGCGGCGCCGACGCGCACCAGGTCAAGGTCACCTTCGCCACGCCCTACGCCGACTGGCGCTCGCTGTTCGCGCCGCTGTACCCGAAGTCGGTGACCGGCAGCACGGACGCCTTCAACGACGGCGTGCGCACCTCGCTGCCGGTGTCCGCCGGGCCGTTCACGGTGAAAGCGGAGGACACCGACGCCGGGACCGTCACCCTCGCCCGCAACGACCACTGGTGGGGCGCGCGGGCCAAGCTCGACAAGATCGTGCTGACCGCGGTGCCGCGCGACAAGCGCCCGGCGCAGATGGCCGCGGGCAAGCTGGACGTCGCCGAGATCGACCCGGACGAGCTGGCCGCGGCCAAGCGCACCACGGGCGTCGGGGTGCGCACCGCGCCGGACGCCGCCTATGCGCAGCTCGCGCTGAACGGCAGCTCCGGTCCGCTCGCCGACGAGAAGGTGCGGCACGCGGTGGCCCGCGCGATCGACCGGAAGAAGATCGCGGCGACCGTCCTCACGCCGGTCGGGCTGACCGCCGAGCCGCTCGGCAACCACCTGGTGCTGCCCTCGCAGGAGGGTTACGTGGACCACAGTTCGGCGCTCGGCAAGGCCGACACCGAGCAGGCCGCGGCGCTGCTCGCGGACGCCGGCTGGCGGCAGCCGGCCGCCGGGAAGACCGGGGAGAAGGCGGCCGGGCCGGCCGGGTCGGGCCGGGTCACCGCGTCCGGCGCGCTGACCGTGGTGGAGCCGGCGCGGGCGGCGACGAAGGACGGCAAGGACCTGACGATGCGGTTCGTGCTGCCGGCGGACTCGCCGACGCTGGACCAGGTCGGCGGGCAGATCGCGCGGATGCTCTCGCGGATCGGCATCCGCACGGAGATCAGCAAGGTGGCGGAGGACAGCTACTTCCAGGACCACGTCGCGTCCGGCGACTTCGACCTGGCGCTGTACTCGTGGCCGGGCACCGCGTTCCCGGCGACCGACGACACGCCGATCTTCGCGAAGCCGGTGCCCGCGCCGGACGGGTCGCTGGCGGTCGCCGAGAACTACACGCGGGTCGGCACCGACCAGATCGACCAGCTCATGGCGCGGGCCGGCACGGAGCTCGACGCGAAGCAGGCGCGGAGCCTGACGGACCAGGCCGACGAGCGGATCTGGGCGGCCGCGGCGTCGATCCCGCTCTACCAGCGCCCCGAGGTCGTCGCGCTGCGGACCGACGTGGCCAACGCGGGGGCCTTCGGCTTCGAGACGCCGGCGTACCAGAACATCGGGTTCCGCCGGTAACGGGACCCTCCGGCTCGGGTGGTCCTGTCGGTTCCGGGACCACCCCCGGTGGGTGGCTTGTCGCGCAGTTCTCCCCCAGAGCTTCGCCTGGGAGGTACCCCCACGCGCCCCTGTATTCGCTCGGCCCCCTCCGTGCCCACCCGGAGGGGGCCGCAGTCGCTCGGGTACCCCGTGGCTCGCCTACCATAGGGTGAGGCCGTGGCGTGACCCTGCCCGGCGGGCGATTCGCGTTGAAGGAGAAGGCGCGACGCCATCCACGATCCCGGGAGAAGCGCCGCAGTCATGTCCACGCGCCACGACATCCGTAACGTCGCCATCGTCGCCCACGTCGACCACGGGAAGACGACCCTGGTGGACGCCATGCTGAAGCAGGCGGGCGCGTTCGCCGCGCACCAGCATCTGGACGACCGGATGATGGACTCCAACGACCTGGAGCGCGAGAAGGGCATCACCATTCTCGCGAAGAACACCGCCGTCAGGTACCACCCGAAGGACGGCGGCGACCCGGTCACGATCAACATCATCGACACCCCCGGCCACGCCGACTTCGGCGGCGAGGTCGAGCGCGGCCTGTCCATGGTCGACGCGGTGGTGCTGCTGGTGGACGCCTCCGAGGGCCCGCTGCCGCAGACCCGCTTCGTGCTGCGCAAGGCACTGTCGGCACGGCTGCCGGTGATCCTGTGCATCAACAAGACCGACCGCCCCGACTCCCGGATCGACGAGGTCGTCAACGAGACGTACGACCTGTTCCTGGACCTGGACGCGGACGAGGACCAGATCGAGTTCCCGATCGTCTACGCGTGTGCGCGCGACGGCATCGCCTCGCTCACCAAGCCGGAGAACGGCACGGTGCCGGCCGACAGCGACAGCCTGGAGCCGTTCTTCTCGACCATCCTGTCCACCGTCCCCGCGCCGACGTACGACGAGGACGCGCCGCTCCAGGCCCACGTCACCAACCTCGACGCGGACAACTTCCTCGGCCGGATCGCGCTGCTGCGGGTCGAGCAGGGGCACCTGGAGAAGGGGCAGACGGTCGCGTGGATCAAGCGGGACGGCACCGTCTCCAACGTCCGCATCACCGAGCTGCTGATGACCGAGGCGCTGACCCGCAAGCCCGCGGAGTCCGCCGGCCCCGGTGACATCTGCGCGGTGGCGGGCATCCCCGACATCATGATCGGCGAGACGCTCGCCGACCCGGAGAACCCGATCGCGCTGCCGCTGATCACGGTGGACGAGCCGGCCATCTCGATGACGATCGGCACCAACACCTCGCCGCTGGTCGGCAAGGGCGGCAAGGGCCACAAGGTGACCGCCCGCCTGGTGAAGGACCGGCTGGAGCGCGAGCTGGTCGGCAACGTCTCGCTGCGGGTGCTGCCGACCGAGCGCCCGGACGCCTGGGAGGTGCAGGGCCGCGGTGAGCTGGCGCTGGCGATCCTGGTCGAGACGATGCGCCGGGAGGGCTTCGAGCTGACCGTCGGCAAGCCCGAGGTGGTCACCCGGGAGATCGACGGCAAGCTGCACGAGCCGATCGAGCGGATGACCATCGACTCGCCGGAGGAGCACCTGGGCGCGATCACCCAGCTGATGGCGACCCGCAAGGGCCGGATGGAGACGATGACCAACCACGGCTCGGGCTGGATCAGGATGGAGTGGATCGTGCCGTCCCGCGGCCTGATCGGATTCCGGACGGAGTTCCTCACCCAGACCCGCGGCACCGGCATCGCGCACTCCATCTTCGAGGGCCACGAGCCGTGGTTCGGCGAGCTGCGCACCCGCAACAACGGCTCGCTGGTCGCGGACCGCGCCGGTGTCGTGACGCCGTTCGCGATGACCAACCTCCAGGAGCGCGGCGTGCTGTTCTGCGAGCCGACCACGGAGGTCTACGAGGGCATGATCGTCGGCGAGAACTCCCGCGCCGACGACATGGACGTGAACATCACCAAGGAGAAGAAGCTCACCAACATGCGGTCGTCCACCGCGGATGTGACCGAGTCGATCGTGCCGCCGCGGAAGCTGTCGCTGGAGCAGTCGCTGGAGTTCTGCCGCGACGACGAGTGCATCGAGGTCACCCCGGAGACCGTGCGCATCCGCAAGGTCGTCCTGGACCAGAAGGAGCGCGGCCGGGCGGCCGCCCGCGCCAAGCGGTAGCCACGTCCACCGGAGGGGCGCTGGGCGCGATGCCCGGCGCCCCTCCGGCATGTCCGGCGGCGGTGCCGCCGGCCCGAGCGGCTGTCCGGTCAGCGACCGGCGGCCGCTGTCGCGCGTCCGAATATCGGACACACCCGTCCGTTAGTTAATTCACATTTCCCGTTTTGTTGGTGTCTGTATACGTTCCAGATTGTCCGGATTTCAGGATGGCATATGCCTGGCGCCGTGATCTGGGCGTGACCAGGGCTGCTCCGAGGCCGTCCACCGTGACGGATAGTGGATCGGGTTGAGCTCGGGTCAATGGGTCACGCGCGGTCACACCGCCGACTCTCGGGCGCGGTAGGCCGCAGTCGCTGTCAGGGGTGTCAGAGGCGTTCGGCCTCCGTACATCGACACACGTATCGACAGTGACTCCTGAGGAGGCATACCCATGCGCGGTGCCAAGAGCGCCAAGTGGGTCGTAGGAGCGGCAGTGGTGGCGCTGGCCGCGACCGCCTGCGGTTCCGGCAGCACGGACAACGCCGGCGGTTCCGACGACGGGATCGTCCGCGCCTGGTGGGGCGACCCCCAGAACCCGCTGGAGCCGGCGAACACCAACGAGGTGCAGGGCGGCAAGGTCCTGGACATGATCTTCATGGACCTCAAGGAGTACGACCCGAAGACCGGGAAGGCCAACCTCGAGGCGGCCCAGTCGATCACCACCACCGACCAGCAGAACTTCACCATCAAGCTCAAGCCGGGCCTGAAGTTCTCCGACGGCACCGCGGTGACCGCCAGCTCCTTCGTCGACGCCTGGAACTACGGCGCGCTGCTCACCAACAAGCAGCTCAACGCGTACTTCTTCGAGGACATCGACGGCTACGACCAGGTCCACCCGGCCAGCGGCTCCCCGACGGCGAAGACCATGTCCGGCCTGAAGGTCGTCGACGGCTCCACCTTCACCGTCAAGCTCACCCAGAAGTTCTCCACCTGGCCGGACCGGCTCGGCTACAAGGCGTTCGCGCCGCTGCCGAAGTCGTTCTTCACCGACCACGCCGGGTACCTGAACAAGCCGGTCGGCGACGGCCCGTACAAGGTCGTGTCGTACAGCAAGGGCTCCAGCATGAAGCTGGTCCCGAACCCGTACTACACCGGCCCGAGCAAGCCGAAGAACAAGGGCGTGCTGCTCAAGGTCTACACCGACTCCAACACCGCCTACGCCGACCTCCAGGCCGGCAACCTGGACGTGCTGGACGACATCCCGGCCGAGCAGCTCACGCACGCCAAGTCCGACCTGGACGGCCGCTACCTCAACCAGCCGGCCGGCATCATCCAGACCGTCTCCTTCCCGCTGAACCAGAAGTCCTGGAGCAAGGCGGGCATGGAGAAGGTCCGGCTCGGCCTGTCGATGGCGATCGACCGCAAGACCATCACCCAGAAGATCTTCCAGGGCACCCGCACCCCGGCCGGCGACCTCACCTCGCCCGTGCTCGGCGCGGCCGGCGGCTACAGCGCGACCATCGCGGGCGACGCGGTGACGTACAACCCGGCCAAGGCGCGCGAGCTGATCAAGGCCGGCGGCGGCATCCCCGGCGGCCACATGACGATCGGCTACAACGCCGACTCCGGCTCGCACAAGCAGTGGGTGGACGCGGTCTGCAACAGCATCAACAACGTGCTGGGCGACAACAAGGCGTGCGTGGGCGCCCCCACCGGCACCTTCGCCGACTTCCGGAACCAGATCACCAAGGGTGAGATGACCAACCCGTTCCGGTCGGGCTGGCAGATGGACTACCCGCTGATCGACGACTTCCTGACGCCGCTGTACGCGACCAACGGCAGCTCGAACGACTCGCACTACAGCAACCCGAAGTTCGACGCGCTGATCAAGCAGGCGAACGCCGAGCCGGACACCACCAAGGCCACGCAGCTCTACCAGCAGGCCGAGAAGCTGCTCTTCACCGATATGCCGGTGATCCCGCTCTGGTACCAGAACGGCGAGGCGGGCTGGTCCTCTCGCGTCTCGAACGTGACCGAGAACGCGTTCAGCTACCCCGTCTACACGGACATCACGGTCAACAGCTGACCTGATGCCGTGCCGCGCCCGCCCCGGCGACCCCGGGGCGGGCGCGCACCACCGTCTGGTCCGATCCCTGGAGGACACATGGGGCGCTACGTCATCAGGCGACTGCTCCAGATGGTGCCGGTCTTCATCGGCACGACGTTTCTGATCTTCGTCATGGTCTACGCCCTCGGCGACCCCGTGGCGGCCATGTTCGGCGACAAGGCGCCCGACCCGGCGACCGCCGCGCAGATCCGGCACGCGATGTACCTGGACCACCCGCTCCCGGCCCAGTACGTCCACTACATGAAGCAGATCTTCACCGGTGACTTCGGCACCTCGGCCAACGGCCAGCCGGTCACCGAGCTGATGGGCACCGCGTTCCCGGTCACCATCCGGCTGACCCTGGTCGCGTTCGTGATCGAGGCGGTGGCCGGTGTCGGCCTCGGCCTGATCGCGGGCCTGCGCCGCGGGCGGCTGGCCGACTCCGGGGTGCTCGCGTTCACCCTGATCGTGGTGGCCGTCCCCACCTTCGTCACCGGCTACCTGCTCCAGTACTTCTTCGGCGTCAAGTGGCACGTCGCCAACCCCGCGGTCGCCGAGGGCGCCCCGATCGGCGACCTGATCATGCCGGGCCTGGTGCTGGCGGGCGTCTCGCTGGCGTACGTGGCCCGGCTGACCCGGACCTCGGTCGCGGAGAACTCCCGCGCCGACTACCTGCGCACCGCCGTCGCCAAGGGCCTGCCCCGGCGCCGCGTGGTCACCGTGCACCTGCTGCGCAACTCGCTGATACCCGTGGTGACCTTCCTCGGCACCGACGTCGGCGCCCTGATGGGCGGCGCGGTCGTCACCGAGCGGATCTTCAACATCCACGGCGTCGGCTACCAGCTCTACCAGGGCATCCTGCGGCAGAACCCCCCGACGGTGGTCGGCTTCGTCACCATCCTGGTGATCATCTTCCTCGCCGCCAACCTGCTCGTCGACCTGCTCTACGCGGTCCTGGACCCGAGGATTCGGTATGCCTGAGATGACCGACAGCCAGGCGGTGGCCGACGCCGCCGGCACCGTCCCCACGCCGTCCGCCGTGACCGGCGGGGAGCGCGCGAAGGCGCGCAGCCTGTGGTCCGACGCGCTCCGGGACCTCAGCCGCAAGCCGATGTTCTACGTCTCCGGCCTGCTCATCCTCTTCCTGGTCTTCATCGCCCTCTGGCCCGGCGCGATCGCCAGCGGCAACCCGCTCTCCTGCGACCTGGCCAAGTCCCAGATGGGGCCGACCTCCGGGCACCCCTTCGGCTTCGACACCCAGGGCTGCGACGTCTACACCCGCACGGTGTACGGCGCCCGCGCGTCGGTGTCGGTGGGCATCTTCTCCACCATCGGGGTCGCGGTGCTCGGCTCGCTGCTCGGCGGCCTCGCCGGGTTCTTCGGCGGCTGGTGGGACGCGATCCTCTCCCGGATCAGCGACGTCTTCTTCGGCATCCCGATCCTGCTGGGCGGCGTGGTGTTCCTGTCGGTGGTCAAGGGCGGCACCGTCACCACCGTGTCGGTCTTCATCGTGCTGCTGGGCTGGCCGCAGATCGCCCGGATCGCGCGCGGCGCGGTGATCACCGCCAAGCAGCAGGACTACGTCCAGGCCGCCCGCGCGCTCGGCGCGAGCAACACCCGGATGCTGCTGCGGCACATCGCGCCCAACGCGCTCGCCCCGATCATCGTGGTGGCCACCATCGCGCTGGGCACGTTCATCTCGCTGGAGGCGACGCTGTCCTTCCTCGGGGTGGGCCTCAAGCCGCCGGCCGTCTCGTGGGGCATCGACATCTCCCAGGCGTCCAGCGAGATCCGCAACGCGCCGCACATGCTGCTGTGGCCCGCGGGCGCGCTGAGCATCACCGTGCTGGCGTTCATCATGCTCGGCGACGCGGTCCGCGACGCCCTCGACCCCAAGCTGCGCTAGGAGGCGTCACGTTGACTGTCACCGACGAGAGGGCGGGCGCCGCGGCGCCCGCGTCCACCACCCCGCTGCTCGACGTGCGCGACCTGCACGTGGAGTTCCACACCCGCGACGGGGTGGCCCGCGCCGTCAACGGCGTGAACTACTCCGTGCGCGCGGGCGAGACGCTGGCGGTGCTCGGCGAGTCCGGGTCCGGCAAGTCCGTCACCGCGCAGACCGTGATGGGCATCCTGGACATGCCGCCCGGCCGGATCACGCACGGCGAGATCCTCTTCCAGGGCGAGGACATGCTGAAGATGTCCGCGGAGCAGCGGCGACGGATACGCGGCCGGAAGATCGCGATGATCTTCCAGGACGCGCTGTCCTCGCTCAACCCGGTGCTGAGCGTGGGCTACCAGCTCGGCGAGATGTTCCGGGTGCACCAGGGGATGTCCCGCAAGCAGGCCCGCGCCAAGGCGATCGAGCTGATGGACCGGGTGCGCATCCCGGCGGCGAAGGACCGGATCGGCGACTACCCGCACCAGTTCTCCGGCGGTATGCGCCAGCGGATCATGATCGCGATGGCGCTGGCCCTGGAGCCGGACCTGATCATCGCGGACGAGCCGACCACCGCGCTGGACGTCACCGTGCAGGCGCAGGTGATGGACCTGCTCGCG
>NZ_JBAGKC010000018.1:0-144901 GCF_037034245.1 Streptomyces sp. CA2R106 | reverse complement strand
GGTGCTCACCCACGGCTCGGACACCTTCAGGCCGCGCAGGTCCAGCGCTTTCTTCAACACGGCGGGTGGCGCCCACCGATGAGCCGCTGAGGGCTTCCCGTGTTCCCCAGTGGGTCCCGCCGCCAACTGCGGCCGCTTATCGCATGGTTCCCCTGGGGATCGCGGGAATGGCCTCCACGCCGAGGGTTGCATATGTCGCTGTCATTCCGGGCCGCCACAGCGGGTCTTGCCGGCAAACCCACCTTTCGGGCGTAACCGGCGAGGCGTTCTCCGGGTCGGCTCCGAAAGGACCCCGGCCGAGGGACGGTTCAGGAGGCGAACGTCTCGATCTCGCCCGCGAAGACGATGACCTGGTCGATGAGGCTGCGCCGCAGATGGACGACGTCCGTTCCCGCCAGCCGCGGGCCTCCGTCAGGCGTGGTGAAGACCCACTGGTACCGGGCCCACTCGTCCGGCATGTCCACCGCCGAGCAGCGCACCATCGTGCCGGTCCCCGCCGGGTGGCGCCGGATGTCCAGCACGAACCGCTCGACCGCCTCGATCCCCTCGCTGCGACCCAACGGCCCCCAGAAGACCACGTCCGAGGTCAGGGCCTGGGAGAGCAGGTCCGCCACATAGTTGTCGTCCGAGGCGTTGAACGCGGAGATGAACGTGTCGATCGCGGAGCATGCGGTCTCTTCCTGCATGCCCCAGTGATACCAGACCCCTCGCGCCCGCTCGACCCGCGAGCCGCTTTCCGATCACCCACCCGCGTCGCGGAAGCACGGCCTTCGCCGCGGCGGGGCCCCAGGTCGGCCGAGTCGGTCGAGTCGGTCGAGCGAACCGGCCGCGCACGGCGCGGCCTTAGGAGCCCTGGGTGGTGATCCGGGCCTCGAACGCGGTGAGTTCGGCCCTTATCCGGGTGAGCAGCAGGTCGTTCTCGCGCCGCACGTCGTCGATCGTGGCGTCGCGGTACTTCTTGTCGAGCGTGACCACCAGCGCGCCGCCGGGGGAGAGGGTGGCGTCGGTGATCTCGCCGATGTCGTCGGCACCCTGACGGCGGCAGGCGGCCACGACGTCGGCCCGGCGCAGCCCGAGCCGGTGCAGGGACTTCGAGATCACCTGGCCGTCGCGGATCAGCGCGGTGGAGCGTCCTTCGAAGATCCGGACCAGCCGCGGGCAGCGGTTGACCAGGCGGACCATGAGGGAGTTGAGCGCGACCAGGACGACGGCGCCGAGCAGGCCGCCCGTGAGGCTGTTGTCGCTGCCGATGACCGCGTTCTGCACCACGTTGGACAGCAGCAGCATCACGACCAGGTCGAAGCTGTTGAGCTGGGCGAGGTCGCGCTTGCCGGCGACCCGCAGCAGCACCGCCAGCCCGATGTAGACGAGCACGGTGCGCAGGACCTTCTCCGAGGCCGGGATCTGCATGTTCCACAGGTCGTGCCAGATCAACGTCGTGTCCCCTCGCGCCGGTTGGGCCGTGTCCGCCCCGGGAGCAGGGCGCCCCCGGGGTGGACAGCTTGCTGCACCCCGCGCGGGCGGGCAACGACCGCGCGGCGGTCAGCGCCGCAGGCGCGGGTCCGCCAGGCTCCACCAGCCGCCGGCGGGGCCGGTCCGGGCGACCCGTGCGGCCATGCGGCGCGGGTCCGGGCCGTACGACTCCACCCGCGGTACCGGGGGAGGCCGGCCCCGTACCCCTGCGGGTACCTCCGCCCGGCGCCGGGACACGCGACTCCCGGTGCGCGCGGGTCGCCCCGGTGGGACCGTCGGTACGCGCGTGATAGGTCCCCGCGGTATGGGTGTCGGTAGGTTCGGATATTCGGGCGTGCGGAATAGGGCAGCCGGGACGGTGCCACAGGAAGCGCACAGGCATGGGGCCACTGGGTAGCGTCTCCCTGGTGAATCTCAACCTCTTCAACGATGTGCCCGACGGCTTGACCCGGCGAGCCCGATCGTTCGTCCAAGCACACGGCGTCAAGGTCGACATCCGACCCATTGAGGAGCTCAGGAAGTGGTGGCTTGAGCGAGCCATCCCGACGGCGGTCATCGACCGGATGGCGGCCTATGAAGAGCGGTGGGGTGGCCTCGTTCTGCCACCTTCAGCGCAGTACGACGGCGGACCTAGGTATCTCGAAGCGGACTCACCTGAAGGCTCACCCTCAGATGGGTGGTGGTTCGAAGCCGGGATGCAGCGGACCGCGGTCCCTTACTCGTTCATGATCGGGCCGTCCGGTGAGTTCGGTATTCACTCAGGCCAGTGGGTGCCCCTCCACGCGACCATTGAGGGCTGGGTGGAGTCGCTCACTCTGACACACCACGCCTCCGTGTGCGCGCAGCAGATCGTCAAGGTCACCGGTGACGATGTCGATGGCATCGTTCTGGACGGATACGAGCCAGTGCGCGAAGTGATGGGCCTGTCCGACACGTGGTGGCGCGGAGCCGACTCGCTGGTGGCGGTCTACTCAGGGGAGGCCAAGGCTCTCTCCTTCCCGCGGGGCCGGACTGCGTTGATCTACTCAGGTCTGGATGAGTGGGGCCTGCGAGGAGGCGTCAAGGACAGCGACAGCTGATGACCTCAGGAGCAGACTGATCACATGACCGCGTCTCACAACGCCTCTCGTCACGTCCATGCCGATCTTGCTTGGGTGCAGTCGATGGGCGGCACATTGATCGCGATCCCAGCTTCTGCGCTGGAGCAGTGGGGCGGATGCACGGAAGACGGAGTCATCGTCGGCGGAACTGATGTTCCTGATGACTACGACCGTGCATGTGACGTGGAGGGCTGGGCTGGGATCGTCGAGGTCGGCACCGAGGGGGCCGGGCTGGTGTTGGCCGACGAGCCCGCCACGACCTGCTACCTCCCTGAGCAGAACATTTTCCTCCGATGGCTTGCCGCCGACTCAGATGTCGAACTCCTCGGTGCCGCCGAAGCTGTCTTGGGGGACTCCACAACCGACTGGGAGGACTGTGGGGTCTGGGAGACCGATGGGGCAGCGATCCTCCTGGACTCTGCCGTAGCCGGAGCTGACCTGGCCGTGGAATACCCGGATCGGGGGCGGCTTGCCGGAGCAAGCCCAAATTTCCGTGCCGGCAGGACGCTGGCGCGTGCGCGCTTTTCACAAGACAGGCGACTTTCCGTGGGTGGGAATTGTCCAGCTCCTTCCTGTGCCGTCGGTCTCAGCTGTCTGATCGGCGGGCAACGACCGCGCGGCGGTCAGCGCCACAGGCGCGGGTCCGCCAGGCTCCACCAGCCGCCGGCGGGGCCGGTCCGGGTGACCCGTGCGGCCATGCGGCGCGGGTCCGGGCCGTACGACTCCACCCGCGGCACCGGCGGAGGCCGGCCCCGTACCCCCTGCCGGTACCTCCGCCCGGCGCCGGGAAACGCGACTCCCGGTACGCGCGTGATAGGTCCCCGCGGTATGGGTACCCGCAGGGTGTACGTACGTGCCCCCCGTGCGGGTCGGCACCACGGGTGCCCGTACGTCCTGCGGATCGGGGCGGGGCCCGCACCCGGCGACCGAGGGAGGATCGATGCAGCACGACCAGATCATTGGCAAGGTGCAGGCGCTCGCCCAGCTGCCGGACCGGGGGTCCGCCGAACGCGCCGCCACGGCGGTCCTGCGCACCCTCGGCGAACGCGTCTCCCCGGGACTGGCCCGGCACGTCGCCGCGCAACTGCCGCCCGACCTGGCGGTCTGCCTGCGGACGGCCGCGCAGGACGCGGTCGGGGAAGGGCGCGACCGCGGCTCGGGGGAGAAGTTCGACCTGCCGGTCTTCGCCGGACGGGTGGCGGGGCGGGCCGGCGTGCCGGACGACGCGGCGCTGCGCGACACGGGCGCCGTCCTGGAGGTGCTGGACGGCGCGCTGTCCCCGGAGTTGATGGACAAGGTGACCGCCGACCTGTCAGCGGACTTCGCACCGCTCCTCCCCTCAGGCCGCGCCTGAGCACGGGGCCGGGGCCCGCAAGCGGGGACCCGCCGCGGTCCGAACCCGTCGTGGGGACCGCGGGCCCGTAAATCGCCCTACGCGACCCTGACCACGTACTTGCCCTGGACACCGCCCGCCTCCAGCGCCTGGTGTGCCGCTGCCGTCTCCTCCAGGGGGAAGACCGTGTCCACCGCGGGGCGCAGCCGGCCCTCGACCACATGGCGGGCGAGGTCGTCGAAGTCCGCTTGCGTGGGGTTGCCGCTGAAGAAGCGCACCCGGCGGTGTCCGTGGACCGTGCTGGCCGCGAGGTAGCCGAGCGACGCGGCGGGCCGTTGCAGGTCGAAGGCGATGGTGACCATGCGCCCGCCGGGATTCAGCAGCCGCCGGAAGGCCCCCAGGTCGGTCCCCGCGGTGTCCACGACCACGTCGAAGCGGCCCAACTCCGCCGGCCGCACGGTCCGGTGGTCGACGGCCTTGTGCGCGCCGAGCCCGCGGACGAAGTCGAGGTTGGCTGCGCGGGCCAGCGCCGTGACCTCCGCGCCGTACGCCCGTCCGAGCTGGACGGCGGCGTTGCCGACACCGCCCGCCGCGCCCCGGACGAGGAGCCGTTCGCCGGGGCGTAGCCGGGCTTTGTCCCGCAGCGCGGTGACGGCCGTGGTGGCCACCGGCAGCGCGGCGGCATCCACCAGGTCAAGGCCGTCGGGGACCCGGCCGACCCGCTCGGCGGGTACGGTCACGTACTCGGCGGCGCTGCCGAACCCGGAGGCGCGGCCCAAGACCCCCCATACGCGGTCGCCGGCCGCGAACCGTGTGACCCCGGCCCCCAGCGCGGCGGCCTCGCCGGTGAAGTCCAGGCCGACGCGCTTGGGGAACTTCCGGCCGCTCAGGAGGCGGAGGCGGCCGGCGCGGACCGCCAGTTCGCCGCCGTTGACGCTGAACGCGCGCACCTTCACCAGGACCTCCCCGGGGGCCGGCTCAGGGATGGGCACGCGCCCCGTGTAGAGCACGTCGGGGCCGCCGTAGCGGTCGTAGAGCACTGCCTTCATCATGCGGTCGGTCATCGTTCTGCCTTTGCCGCCGGGGGCCGTACGGGGATCTGGCACCGACCGTAAGCTCTCAAGTGGACGCAATCGTCCGCTTGGACCGGAAGCGAGAGACAGTGATGGCGGAATCCTCTCGGATCACAGCCCGGGACGGGGTGCGGGCGGACGCCCGGCGCAACCGGGAGCGGGTCCTCGTCGCCGCCCGTGCGGTCTTCGCCGAGCACGGGATCGACGCCCCGATGGCGACCGTGGCCCGGCGGGCCGGGGTCGGCGTGGCGACGCTGTACCGGCATTTCCCGACCCGGGACGCCCTGGTGAGAGGCGCGTTCGCGCAGCAGATGGAGACCTGCGCGCGGGCGCTCACCGAGGCGCTGGCCGCCCCTGACCCGTGGCAGGGTTTCCAGCACCTGGTCGAGACGGTCTGCGCCCTGCAACGGGAGGAACGCGGGTTCCCGGCCGCGTTCGTCGCGGCCTTCCCGGACAGCACGTCGGAACACGCGCAGTACCGGCAACGCGCCGAGCGGGACTTCACGACCCTGGTACGCAGGGCCCAGGCGTCGGGCGCGCTGCGGGCCGATTTCCACCCGTCCGACCTCGCTGTGGTCCTGTTGGCGCACTGCGGTCTGGTGACCGCGCTACCGGATGACGGTGCGGCGTCCCGGCGCCTGGTGGCGTATGTGCTCCAGTCGTTCCGCGCCGACCCGGCCGGCGAACCGCTGCCCCCGCCGAGTGCGCTGACCCTGCGCAGCTTCCCGATGGCAGCTGACAGTCCCCAGGGGCAGCGGTCCCGCAGGGCCTGACAGGAAGCGCTGCCTGCGGCAGGGCACATCGGGGGCCCTGCCCGGGCCGTCCGCCGCGGTGATCCCGTCCCGCGCGACGCGACGCCGCGATCGCCGACCGATTGCTGAACGAGGGCGCCTTCGTGACGATCTTCGGGCGACGCGCGGGAAAGGCCACCGCGGCCGTTGACGATGCACCCGGCGCGAAGTCGTCGGTGACTGAGTCGGTGACTGAAGCGTCCCGGGGCTGTCGCCGCGTGGCCGCGGGCATCTGGTCGTCGTCGGACATGCCGGTCAGGCGCGGATGAGCGGCCGTGTGCTCCTTGTCGGCGCTGCTGTTGTCAGCCGAACTGCTCAACCGTGCTCGGCAACGGCATCGCCCCTGCGCTGCCACATTTCATAGTTCCCACATTCTGCCGTGATCTCGGCTGCCGCCTGAGCCGCGGTGAAGAAGTCGTTGAGTACCGGCGAGACGCGTGATGCCGCCACCGCGAGGCACACCTGGTCGGGCGCCAGATCCGGGACGGGCACGTACGTGACGTCCGGATGCGAGTAGAACACGGTCGCCGAACGGGCCAGGTACGAGATGCCCCGGCCGGCCGCGACGTGCTCGAGCGTCTCGTCCACTCCGCGCGCCAGGTACCCGGCGTCAGGGTGCGGGCGCCTGGTGGGCTGCGTGCTCGGGTCGGCATGCCAGACCAGCGGCTCACCGGCCAGGTCGGTCTCGGATACTTTTTCCTTGCCGGCCAATCGGTGGCCGGCGGGCAGCACCGCCACCCGCGGCTCGGCGTAGAGCGGGGCGACGCGCAGGCCGGCCTCCTCTATGGGCAGCCGCACATAGCCGACGTCGATGCGGCCGTCGAGCAGCATCGGGGCCTGGTCGTCCCACTCGATCCGCTGCACGTCCACCAGAACGTCCGGGTGCCGGGCGGCGAACAGTTGTACCGCCGGGGCGACCGCGATGCCGGCCCGGAAGCCGACCATCAGCCGCTGGCTGCCCCGCGCGGCCACGGTCACCCGGCGGCGGGCGGCGTGCGCGGAGGCCAGCAGCGGACCGGCGTCGGTCAGTAGTTGTCGGCCCGCGTCGGTCAGCGTTACGCCGTGGCGATCCCTGGTGAACAGCGAGGCGCCGAGGTCCTGCTCGAGCGCGCGGATCTGTCGACTGAGCACCGGCTGCGCGATATGGAGTTCATCGGCGGCGCGGCCGAAGTGCAACTGGTCGGCCACGGCGACGAAGTAGCGCAGTTTGCGCAGATCCAGATCCATGGCGCCCTCCCGGTCCGGTGATGCCTCCAAGGTATCACCCCGACTGAAGGAAGTATTGGACGCCCAGTCAGGCCAATGGCAGCCTGAATACGTACCCGATGGGGGGCGAAGCGAATTCGGCGCAAGAATTCGATATGGGGGATTGGTAGCAGGGCGCAGGCTCGGAATGGTCGCATCGGGAACTGAGTGGCGTCCATCGCGTTTTATCCGGCTTCAGAAAGCAGGCACACCAGTGAGCAGCATCAGCGTTATCGGTCTGGGGAACATGGCCGGCGCCCTGGCCGGCCGGGCGCTCGCCGGCGGCAACGCCGTCGAGATCATCGGCCGCGACCCGGTCAAAGCCAAGGAAACGGCCGCAGCGCTCGGCGGCGCCACTGTCGGGACAGCCGGCGCCTCCCCGGCCGGGGACATCGTTGTCCTTGCCGTGCCGTACGCCAGCGCGGTGGCGGTGGTGAGCGAGTACGGGGACGCACTACAGGGCAAGGTCATCATCGACATCACCAACCCCGTCTCCCCGGATTCCCAGGGCCTTGCCACCCCCGACGGCACTTCCGGCGCGCAGGAGATCGCCAAGGCCGCCCCGGCCGGCGCGCACGTCGTGAAGGCGTTCAACACCGTCTTCGGCCACATGCTGGCGCAGGGCAACCCGCTGGACGTGCTCATCGCCGGCGACGACGCCGAGGCCAAGGCGACGGTGTCGGCGTTCATCAAGAGCCTCGGGTTGAAGCCGATGGACACCGGCCCCCTGGCCATGGCGCGCTGGCTGGAGGGAACGGGCCTGGTGATGATCGGCCTGGGCCGCAATGGCGCGGGGAGCTTCGACTTCACCCTCGGCGTCAACACGTCTGCCTGAGCGCGCCCGCACCACCACTTCTCGCGCCCTATCGATATATCAATCACAAGGACCAGTAGCATGCGCGTTTTCGTCACTGGCGGGACCGGCCATTCCGGTTCGTACATCGTCCCCGAGCTCATCGCCGCCGGGCACGAGGTCACCGGCCTGGCCCGATCGGACACAGCAGCGGCGGAGCTGTCCGCGCTCGGCGCGAAGGTGCGCCGCGGCGACCTCCAGGATCTCGACGGGCTCAAGGAGGCGGCCGCGGACTCCGACGGCGTCATCCACGTCGCGCACAGGCAGGACCTGCTTCCGTCCGGCGGGATCGACGCCGTGGCCGCCGCGGAGCTCCCGGTCATGCTCGCGTACGGCGAGGCACTGGCGGGAACCGGAAAGCCGCTGGTCGCAGCGGGGAGCATCGGCTCGCCCGGGCAGCACCTGGGCCGGCCGGCCACCGAGGAGGACCCGGCCCTTCCCGGCGGCGATGAGTACAAGGGCACCCTGCGGGTTCGTAACGTCGTGGAAACCGCCGTAATCGGCCTCGCCGAGCGGGGAGTGCGGTCTTCGGTCGTGCGGATTGCCAACATCGCGCACAGCACGACCGACCGTACCGGCTTCCTCCCCACGCTGATCGCGCTCGCGAAGGAGAAGGGCGTCGTCGGCTACCCCGGCGACGGCGCGAACCTGTGGAACGCCGTGCACATCCGCGACGTCGCCTCCTTGTTCCGCTTGGCGCTGGAGAAGGGGCCCGCCGGCAAGTACTGGCACGCGGTCGGGGACGGGGCCATCCCGTTCCGCGAGATCGCCGAGGCCATCGGGGGCCGTCTGGGCCTGCCCGCCGTGAGCATTCCCGCGGACGTCCTGATGGTGCCAGGATATTTCGGGTTCCTCGCGAACATCGTCACGCAGAACTACCCGGCGTCCAACCACATCACCCGCCGGACCCTGGGATGGGAACCCGCTCAACCCAGCCTGCTCGCCGATTTGGACAACGGACACTACTTCTCCGCCGGCTGACGGCGGGTACGCGAATCGCAACGAGCCGGAAAATAACAAGGGTTCGGCTCTTCTGGAGGGACGCTGAGAATATGACGACGGTGGGATTCATCGGAAGCGGATACATCGGCAGTACCATCGCGCGGCTCGCCGTCGAGGCCGGGCACCAGGTCGTGCTCAGCAACTCGCGCGGTCCCGAAACGCTCGCGGACACGGCCGCGGAACTGGGGCCGCGGGCGTCCGCGGCGACGAGCGGGGAGGCCGCGGCGGCCGGTGACATCGTCGTGGTCACGGTGCCGGTCAAGGCCTTCCCCAACGTGCCTGCCGCGCCACTGGCCGGGAAGACGGTCGTCGACACGTGCAACTACGGCCCCGAGCGTGACGGTCATATCCCCGAGCTCGACAGCAAGTCGCTGACCTCGAGCGAGCTGCTTCTGCGGTACATCCCGGACGCCATGCTCGTGAAAGCGTTCAACAACATCTTCTTCAAGCACCTGCTGTCACTCGCCCGCCCGGCGGGGGCGGCCGACCGCTCCTACCTGCCGATCGCCGGGGACTGTGCGCCGGCGAAGGCGGCGGTGACCGAATTCATCGAATCCATCGGGTACAGCGTGGTGGACGCGGGACCGCTGGCCGACAGCTGGCGGCAGGCGACGGACACGCCGGTGTGGGGGACTCCGTACGGGCCGGCCTCGAACGAGAAGGGCCGGCCGGTCAGCGAGGACGCCATCCGCGCGGCAATGGCCACCGCGACGCGGTAACCGCAAGTCGGCGCGGGCCCGACAACATCGAACCCGACACTGAGCCCTTTCCAACCTGGCAGCTGAGCAGGTCAGTTGGGCTGGCAGACAGGTGAAGCCCCTGGTAGATGGGTTTTCGACCAAGAAATCCGTCTCCACCAGGGGCTTCGTGTGCTTGTCTACCCGTCGGGCGTCGACGTGTCCAGCTCTTCCCTTTCGCTTCTTGTCCGCCAGGCTCCGCCAGCACCGCCGGGAGCTCGGCACTCGGTGGAGGCGTCTGAGCCCGGGGCGGCAAGCTCTGCTCACCCTCGCCTACCTTCGCAACGGCCATCCGTACGCCCAGGAAGCAACGCTGAAAACGCTCAATGTTGAGCAAATAGTCAATTCCCTTTACGGTCGCACTGCACGCCCGTAGAGTGTGGGCGTGGATCATAACCGGCGATCGGTGCACCTGCCCCGAACTGAGACCGCCCCTGTCATCCGGACCGAATTCAACGATGCTGCCGGCTGGGCGCTTTTGATGCAAGCCATGGAAACGCCCATCACCTACACCGAGGACTCACAGAACGTTTCCGACTACGAGCAGGCTATTTCACACATCACCCTGATCGACCAGGCCGAGTATCAAGGCATACTGTCTGATGCGGTACTCGCCGCCGCCCCCGATACAGGCCATGACCTGCCGTACGACCACCTCTACCTGGTCGACGCAGAAACCTACGCCTCTGACGATCTGCGTCTGCTCGGCATTGACATCAGCGTGTACGGATTCGATCGCTTCGCACCGTTCCGTGTTCCGGCCCTACAAGTGGCCAACATTGAAGTAAACGATCAGCTGGGCAATCTGTCTTTCGTCGAGTTCAGTGATATCCCTTGGTCGGAAATCAGGATACATGCGGCGGGGCCAGGCACGGAGATATTTGAGAAGTTCCGTCAGATCAACAGAGCAAAGGGGGCGCCAACTGACCGTGCCGCGCCCTGGCAGTCGTAGTACCCAGGGCTGATTCAAAGTCCCGGTGATCACGTGGCGTCGCTGGCCAGGGTAGGTGAGCGCCGGTGCAAACTCCCGCCGCACCAACGTGCCCTGGTCGCACTCGTGTACCTGCGTCGTCACGAGACTCTCGGCCGGATCGCCAGAGCCTTCGGGATATCCACCCCCGCCTACGTCGCCGCGGTCACCACCCTGCTCGCCGAGTAGGCACCGGGCCTGCTGAAGACGCTGCGCGGGAGGGACCCGGACTTCGTCCTCCTGGACGGCACCCTCGGAGAGTGTGATCGCGTCCACGACGGCAAGGCGGACTACTCCTCGAAACACCGACGGCATGGGGAAAACGTGCAGGTCGTCGCCGACCAGGCCGGGGAGATCCTCTGGCTGTCGCCGGCACTGCCGGGCCGGACCCACGACCTGACAGCCGCCCGCACCCACAAGATCCTCCGGATCTGCGAACGGCAGGGCGTCCCGATCCTCGCCGACATGGCCTACATCGGAGGAGGCGACTGGGTCACCGCCGCCAAGCGCCGCCCCGCCAGGTGGTGAACTCACACCCACCCAACGGGCCAGGAACCGGGCCCTGTCTGCGGCCCGGGCACCCGTCGAACGAGCGCCAGGATGGCCGGGCGGGGCGGGTGCGGCGCCGTGCTGCTGCATGAGCGCGACGACGAGCGGTCCGCGATGGTGCTGGAGCGGTTCAGCCGTCGACCCTGGCGGATGTCGGGGACGGCGACGAGTTGGTGGGGTCGCCGGGCGGCTCGGCGAACTCCTCTGGTATCGCGGTCATCCCGGCGCCCTACGCGCCAACTCGCCTTAGCCAGCCAGCCAGCCAGCCAGCCAGCCAGCCACCCAGCCGGCCCAGGCCGACCGCTGCCGTCGCCCGGCAGACCCCCACTACGAAGACCTTGATCTACGGGCTGGAGTACTAGAGTCGGCGCATGCGAGGGAGGACGGGGCTCGCGCTGGGCGGGGCCGCTGCGGTGCTGGCCTGGGGTGAGTGGGTGAACTGGCGCTGGTCGCGGGCCCTGGTGGGGGTCGACGGGGGCGGGGGCGGGGCCGAAGCCGTGGTCGTGCTGGGTTACCGGAACCGGCGGCCGACGGCGAACTTCGTCAACCGCTGGCGCGTTCGCGCCGGAATTCGCTCCGTCGACGCGGGCGGTGCGCGGGAAACGCGCGTCATCTTCAGCGGTGGTGCGGCCGTCGGCCCCACCGCCGAGGCCCAGTTGATGGCCGGCTACGCGACCTCGGTGCTCGGGTTCGACGGCACGGTGCTCCTCGAAGACCGGAGCACGACGACCTGGGAGAACATCACGAACGTGATCCCGCTGCTGGAGGATGCCGACCGCATCAAGATCGTCTCCCAGCCGGCGCACGCGCTCAAGGCGCGGGCGTATCTGCGGCGCCGGCGCCCCGATCTTGCCCAGCGGCTCGTGCGGGCGGATGACTACCGGCCCGGCGAGTGGCTGCTCGGCAAACCGCTGCTGGGCCTGTACGGGCTGTGGGCACTTCGCGGACTCACGGCCGAGGAGCGGAAGGCCGCGCCGTAGGAAGCCGCTGCTAGGTCGCCGCCGGGCCTATGACGCCCCGGTCCTGTGCGGCACCTTCCCGCGGCTGCCCTCCGCGCAGGTGCGGCCGCGGCGAACCCCGCGGCGCGGCCCGGGGGTACGGTCCGTCAGGCCGTGCCCGGTACGACGGCCAGCGCGTCGATCTCGACCCGGAAGTCCGGGTGCACCAGGCCGGCGACCTTCACCAGGGAGGAGGCGGGCGGGTGTTCCGCGTCCTGGTGCTCGTCCCGGACCTTGCGGAACGCGGCCAGGTCGGCCAGGTCGGTGAGGTAGACCGTCAGTTTGACCACGTGCTCCAGGCCGGAGCCCGCCGCCTCCAGCGCGGTGGCCAGGTTCGCGTAGACCTGCCGGACCTGCGCCTCGGCGTCCCCCTTGCCGACCGGATTGCCGTCGCCGTCCGCCGGGACCTGGCCCGATACGGCGACCATCGTGCCGGAGAAGGCGACCGAGTGGCTGTAGCCGTTGACGGGCGGTGCGCCGTCGGGGCGGGTGAAGTGCTCCATGCCTCACGATCATGCCACGGCCGCTCGACGGCGTCCGGGAAACGGCCCCTGGACCCCGGGGAGGCCAGGGGAGACCCAGGGCGCCCCGGGGAGACCCGAGTTGCGGCCCCCGGCTCCCCCCGGCTCCCCGCCCCCCGGCTCTTCGCGCCCCCGCGCCCCCGCCCTTCCGTCCCCCCGGCCCCCGCAACCCCCCGCTCCCCAACGGCTCTGCCGCCACCCCCCAACAGGGCCGAAAACCCTCCACAGGAGGACCTGAAACGCTATCGACGCCACCCCCACACCCCCTTCCTGAAGCCCCGTCAGGCCCCGAACGCTTGACGCGGCGCCCCTTCGTCGCCAGGATTCCAGTCATTCTTGGCATGCCCCGCGCCGCGGATTCACTCAGGCTCGGCCTGTATGGAGAGCTGACAACGTTGTCAGAGAAGTGGAGTACACGATGACCCGACGGACGCGGCTGCGAAGAGCGGCCACCGCGATGGTGTTCGCGCTCGCCGCGGCCTGCGCGGCGGCCCTCCCGGCCCAGGCGGCGTCGGCCGGCACCGCGAGCACGAGCGGCGACCTGACCCACCTGGTGAACCCGTTCATCGGCAGCCAGGACGACGGCAACACCTACCCCGGCGCGGCCGTGCCCTTCGGCATGGTCCAGCTCTCCCCGGACACCGGCCACAACACCGGCTACGACTACAACCAGAACCACATCCTCGGCTTCAGCTCGGTGCACCTGTCCGGCGTCGGCTGCGGCCTCGGCGGCGACCTGCCGGTGCTGCCCACCACCGGCGACATCACCAGCACCGACGACGCGGTGTACGCGGCCCCCTTCAGCCACGACGACGAGAGCGCGTCGCCCGGCTCCTACCAGGTGAAGCTGGGCACCGGCATCACCGCCGAGCTGACCGCGACCACCCGCACCGGCTGGCAGCGCTACACCTTCCCGGCCACCGACAAGGCCAACGTCCTGCTCAACAGCGGCCAGGCGCTGCACAAGGTGACCTCCAGCACCGTGACCGTGCTGGACGACCACACCGTCCTGACCGCCATCACCGGCAGCGGCTTCTGCCAGGACACCAAGCCGTACACCCTCTACACCGAGACCCGCTTCGACCGGCCCTTCGCCTCCTACGGCACCTGGAACGGCGCCACCGTCACCGCGGGCAGCGCCAAGTCCACCTCCACCGGCCGCGGCGGCGCCTACGTGCGGTTCGACACCACCAAGGACCGCAGCGTCACCGCGGTGACCTCGCTGTCGTGGACCGGGGCGGCCGGCGCCGCGAAGAACCTCGCCGCCGAGGGCGGCGGCAGCTTCGACCACGCCCGCGACGCCGCCCAGCAGGCGTGGCAGGACCGGCTCGCGCAGATCCGGGTGAGCGGCGGCACCGACGAGCAGCAGCGCACCTTCTACTCGTCGCTGTACCGGTCCTTCCTCGCGCCGAACGTCGGCGACGACGTGGACGGCCGCTACACCGGCTGGGACGGCAAGGTGCACGCCGCGAACGGCATCACCTACTACCAGAACTGGTCGCTGTGGGACACCTACCGCACCCAGGAGCAGTTGCTGTCGCTGCTGGCGCCGCGCGAGTCCCGGGACATGGCGCTGTCGCTGCTGCGGGTGGCCGACGAGAGCGGGCAGCTGCCGCGCTGGGGCTACGGCACCGTCGAGACGAACATCATGACCGGCGACCCGGTCACCCCGTTCCTGGTGGACGCCTACCGGCAGGGCCTGCTGAAGGGCCATGAGGAGGAGGCGTACCGGGTGCTGAAGCAGCACGTCGACCACGCGGCGCCCGACTCCTCGCCGTCGGCCGACCGCCAGGCCGACGCGGAGTACCTGGCCAGTGGCTACGTGCCCTACGACCCGACCCGGCCGCAGACCAAGCCCGGTGACGACGACTACCAGCACGGCCCGTCCGCGACCCTCGAGTACGCGCTGGCCGACGCCGCCCTCGGCGGCATGGCACGCGACCTCGGGCACACCGCCGACGCGAAGAAGTACCTGACCCGCGGCCAGAACTACCGCAGCATCCTCAACCCGGCGACCGGCTTCTTCCAGGCGCGCGACACCGACGGCGCGTTCGTCGGCCCGACCGACCCCGCCTCCAGCGTCGGCTTCCACGAGGGCACGTCCTGGCAGTACATGTGGCTGGTGCCGCAGGACCTGCCCGGCCTGGTCGACCAGATCGGCGGCACCGACGCCGCCAACTCCCGGCTGGACTCGTTCTTCGCCTACGACCAGCTGCTGAAGGACCCGGCCGGCACCGCGCGGGACGTCTGGGTCAACGGCCCCTACTCGTACTACAACCAGGACAAGTACAACCCGCAGAACGAGCCCGACCTGAGCGCGCCGTACACGTACCTGTCCACCGGGCAGCCGTGGAAGACCACCGACGTGGTGCACGCCGCGCTGACGCTGTTCACGAACGCGCCCAACGGCGTCACCGGCAACGACGACCTCGGCACGATGTCCGCCTGGCAGGTGCTCTCCGCGATCGGCATCTACCCGATGGCGCCGGGCACCGACGAGTGGGGCGTGTCCACGCCGCTGTTCGACCGGGTGGACCTCAGCCTGGACCGGTCGGCGTACCCGACCGGGAAGCTGACCATCACCGCGCCCGGCAGCAGCGACAGCAACCGCTACATCCAGTCCGCCAGCCTCGGCGGCAAGAAGCTGGCGCACACCTACATCACCACCGCCGACATCAAGGCCGGCAAGAACATCGCCCTCACGCTCGGCACCTCGCCCTCGTCCTGGGGCACCGCCGCCTCCGACGCCCCGCCGGCGCTGGACCACGTGCAGGACAACCGGCGGCACACCGCGGCGGCCGCCACCCCGGCCGCGCCCGGCATCCTCGCCGGCGCCGACGCCACCGAGGTGGACCTGTCCGCGGTGCTGTCCGGGCCCGGCACGGTGTCCGGCTCGGTGAGCGTGACGGCCGCGAAGCCGCTCAAGGTCGACCCGGCGAGCGCCCGCTTCACGGTCGTGTCGAAGTCGCTGCCGGCCACCCACGTGGTGCCGCTGCACGTCTCCGCGCCCGCCGGCACACCCGACGGCACCTACCCGGTGACGGTGAAGGTCAAGCAGGCCGGCGGCCCGACCGCGACCCGGACCATCCCGGTGTCGGTGACGAGCGCGACCTGCCAGGGCACCAGCGGCTACTGCGCGCAGGACCTGTCCGGGCAGTACGACGTGGACGGCGTCAGCGTCTCCGGCGGCCCCGGCGCGGACTTCGACGGCACCGGCACCAGCTACCCGGCCGAGGACATGCCCGCGCCCGGCACCGGGGTGCTGGCCGGCCGTGCCTACGACTTCCCCGACACCACCGGCACCGCGAAGAACTTCGTCACCGCGCACGGCCAGACCATCGACCTGACCGCGCGCGCCTACTCCGGGCTGGACGTGCTGCTCTCCGCGCACGGCGGGGACGTCACCTCGACCGCGACCGTGCACTACTCCGACGGCACCAGCGCCCAGTTCGCGCTGAACGCCACCGACTGGGCGGCCTCCTCCCCGCGGTTGGGCGAGGACACCGCGGTGCACGCCGACAGCCGCTACAACAGCAGCGGCGCGCCGGACGGCGTCGCGGTCAACCTCTGGCACATCACCGTCCCGCTGGACAGCGGCCGGACCGCGCAGTCCGTCACCCTTCCCGACAACACGAACCTGGCGCTGTACGCGATCAGCGGCCGCAACGCCTGACCGGGGCGCGGTGCCCGGCCCGGCGTCACCACGCCGGGCCGGGCACCCGCCCTCCGCTCCGCATGACCCGACGGCCGTAGGACGCCTGGCCGGCCGTCACCCACCGCCGGTGCCCCGCCCGCCCGCGACCCCCGTGCAAGCGGGCGGGGCGCCGGTCACGCACCTGGAGCCGTAACCAGAAAGGCAGCACCCTCATGAGAAGTGGCCGATCCCGCCGCACGCTCGCCAGATCACTGCTGGCAGCCGCGGTGTCCATGGCCCTGACCGTGCCGGCCGCCGGCCTCGCGCACGCCGCCAGCGGCGGGCACGGCGCGGGCGACACCTCCGACCCGGCCTTCACCACGTCCTTCGAGTCCGGGCAGGCGCAGCCGACCTGGACGAGCACCGCGGAGACCGACGCCAAGGGCAAGGCGTGGGTGTCCGGTGTGACCGCCGGCACCGTGCCGGTGCTGGCCGGCAGCATCAAGGACAAGATCGCCAAGGTCACGGCGAACTCCGACAACCCGCCCAACGAGACGGCCGACAAGGCCGCCGACGAGGACTCCAACACCAAGTGGCTGACCTTCGCCCCCACCGGCTGGCTCCAGTACCAGCTGACGGGCGCGGTGACCGTCAAGAAGTACGCGCTCACCTCGGCGAACGACAGCGACGACCGCGACCCGAAGGACTTCCAGCTCCAGGGCTCCGACGACGGCTCCACCTGGACCACCGTCGACAGCGAGACCGGCCAGAAGTTCGCCAACCGCTACCAGTCCGAGATCTACACGGTCGCGAACCCCGGTAGCTACAGCTACTACCGGCTGAACGTCACGGCCAACAACGGTGCCACCGGCGCCACGCAGCTCGCCGACCTGATCCTCTCCGACGGCTCGGCCGCGCCGACCCCGGTCTCCGGCATGACCACCGAGGTGGGCAGCGGCCCGTCCTCCGGCCCGGACATCAAGGCGAACGTCGGCTTCACCGGCGCCAAGGCGCTGGAGTACGCCGGCACGCACACCGCCTCGGGCGCGGTGCACGCCTGGAACAAGCTGTACGACGTGCACATCCCGGTGCAGCGTGACACGCAGCTGTCGTACGACATCTTCCCGGAGCTGACCGGCGGGGACCTGAAGTACCCCAGCACGTACGCCTCGATCGACCTGCACTTCACCGACGGCACCTACCTGAGCCAGCTGAAGAAGAGCGCGCAGGACGTCAACGGCGTGGCGCTCACCCCGCGCGCGCAGGGCGACTCGAAGATCCTGTACGCCTCGCAGTGGAACGCGGTCGCCGCGACCGTCGGCAAGGTCGCCGCGGGCAAGACCATCGACCGCATCCTGCTCGGCTACGACGACCCGGCCGGCAGCAACGCCGAAGGCGCCGCCACCCAGTTCAAGGGCTGGATCGACGACCTGACGATCGGCGCGGCCCCCGCGGCGAACACCTCCAAGAGCTACGTCGACCACGTCGACACCCGGCGCGGCACCAACTCCTCCGGGTCGTTCTCCCGCGGCAACAACCTGCCGCTGACCGCGGTGCCCAACGGCTTCAACTTCTTCACGCCGGTCACCGACGCGGGCTCGGACAGCTGGGAGTACAGCTACGCCGCGCAGAACAACTCCGACAACCTGCCCACGCTCCAGGCGTTCGGCATCAGCCACGAGCCCAGCCCGTGGATGGGCGACCGCGACCTGTTCCAGGTGATGCCGTCCACCGCGACCGGCACCCCGGACCTGGACCGCACCAAGCGCGCGCTGCCCTTCAAGCACTCCGACGAGGTGGCGCAGCCCGACTACTACGGTGTGACGTTCACCAACGGACTCAAGGCCGAGATCGCGCCCGCCGACCACTCGGCGATCATGCGCTTCACCTTCCCCGGTGACACCGGCGACCTGCTCTTCGACAACATCGACAACAGCGGCGGCCTGACCTTCGACGCCGCCAAGGGCACCCTCGACGGCTACGCCGACCACAAGAGCGGGCTGTCCACCGGCGCCAGCCGGATGTACATCCACGCCGAGTTCGACCAGACGCCCGGCACGGCCACCAAGACCACCGGCCAGGGCCGCGACAACGTCACCGGGTACGCGCAGTTCGACACCTCCGGCAACAAGGTGGTGACCATGCGCGTGGCCACCTCGTTCATCAGCGCCGCGCAGGCGAAGAAGAACCTGGACCTGGAGATCCCGCAGGGTACCTCCTTCGACACGGTCAAGAACCGCGCCGCGCAGGCGTGGAACGCCAAGCTCGGCAAGGTCGAGGTGCAGGGCGCCAGCGATGACCAGCTGACCACGCTCTACTCCGACCTGTACCGGATGAACCTGTACCCGAACTCCGCCTCGGAGAACACCGGGACGAACGCCAAGCCGGTGTGGCAGTACGCCAGCTCGTTCTCCGCGCAGGGCAGCAGCACCGCCACCCAGACCGGCGCCAAGGTCGTCGACGGGCAGGTGTACGTCAACAACGGCTTCTGGGACACCTACCGCACCGAGTGGCCGGCCTACTCGCTGCTGGAGTCCGACACCGCGGGCAAGCTCGCAGACGGCTTCGTGCAGCAGTACAAGGACGGCGGCTGGACCGCCCGCTGGTCCTCGCCCGGCTACGCCGACCTGATGACCGGCACCAGCTCCGACGTCGCCTTCGCCGACGCCTACGCCAAGGGCGTCACGAACTTCGACGTCAAGGCCGCCTACGAGGCCGCGGTGAAGAACGCCACCACCGTCTCGCCGAACTCCGGCACCGGCCGCAAGGGCATCGACACCTCCGTCTTCACCGGCTACACCAACACCTCGGTGGACGGCAGCGTCTCCTGGTCGCTGGACGGCTACGTCAACGACTACGGCATCGGCACCATGGCGGCCAAGCTCGCCAAGCAGCCCGGCACCTCCAAGGCCGACCGCGAGCGCTACCAGGAGGAGTCCGCGTACTTCCTGGCCCGCGCGCAGAACTACACCACGATCTTCAACAAGAACGTGGGCTTCTTCGAGGGCCGCAACGCCGACGGCTCCTGGCGCGTCGCGGACGACGCCTACGACCCCAAGACCTGGGGCTACGAGTACACCGAGTCCAACGGCTGGAACTACGCCTTCACCGTCCCGCAGGACCCGGCCGGCCTGACCTCGCTGTACGGCGGCCAGAAGAGCATGGAGAAGAAGCTCGACACGTTCTTCTCCACGCAGGAGACCGCCCAGGGCGACACCGGCTCCTACGGCGGCACCATCCACGAGATGATCGAGGCCCGTGACGTGCGCATGGGCGAGCTGGGCATGAGCAACCAGCCCTCCTACGCCATCCCGTACATGTACGACTACGCGGGCGCGCCGGCCAAGACCCAGGCGGCCGTCCGCGAGATCGAGCAGCGCCTGTTCACCGGCAGCTCGATCGGCCAGGGCTACCCCGGCGACGAGGACAACGGCGCCACCTCGACCTGGCAGATCTTCAGTGCGCTCGGCTTCTACCCGCTCCAGACCGGCAGCGGCAACTACGAGATCGGCTCGCCGCTGTTCACCAAGGCGACGATCCACCTCGACAACGGCAAGACCATCACGGTCAACGCCCCGAACAACAGCCGCAGCAACGTCTACGTGCAGTCGCTGAAGGTCAACGGCAAGCCGTACAACAAGGTGTACCTGACGCAGGACCAGCTCTCAGGCGGTGCCGTGCTCGACTTCACCATGGGCGCCAAGCCGTCGACGTGGGGCACCGGCAGCAACGCCGTGCAGACCTCGCTGACCGCGGCCGGCAGCACCCCGAAGCCGCTCGCGGACACCACCGGTACCGACCTCGGCACCGCCTCGGCGGCCGACGGCACCAACGTCAGCGGCCTGTTCGACAACACCTCCAAGACCGCGGTCACCTTCCCGTCCGCGACGCCGCAGATCACCTACGCCTACCAGGGCAGCGGCAAGTCGGCCGAGCAGAAGGCCACCTTCTACACCCTCACCTCCGGCAGCACCGCCGCGCAGGACCCGAAGAGCTGGCAGCTCCAGGGCTCCACCGACGGCGGCAAGCACTGGAAGACCGTGGACACCCGCAGCGGCCAGACCTTCGACGACCGCTCGCAGACCCGTCCGTTCGAGATCGCCCACCCCGGCGCCTACTCGTCCTACCGCCTGGTGGTGACCGCGAACAACGGCGGCAGCTCCACCACGCTCTCCGAGGTGGAACTGCTCGCCACCTCCACGGGCACCGGCCACTGACCCGGACCCGGACCCGCTGACAGCGGCGCCCCCGCCCACCGGCGGGGGCGCCGCTGTGCGTTCGGCTGTCCGGGCGAGCCGCCCGTGCGCCTGAACCCGGCCGGGCCGCCCCCCGGGTTGACTGGCACCGCACCCGCCCGGGCCCGGGCGGGCACGACACAGGCCGGACGGGGAAGGGCGGGTGGGCGCGGGTGGCCGAGGACGCGGGCGCGGAACTGGACTACGCGGCCCTGTTCGCGGCGATGCCCTCGGCCTGCATCGTGCTGGACCGGCAGTTGACGATCGTCGCCTTCAACGACGCCTACCTCGCCGCCACCGGCCGTGAGCCGGCGGACCTGCTGGGGGTGCGCTTCTTCGACGCCTACCCGCCCGACCCCGGCGACCCCGTCTCTCGCGGTGCCGAGATCCAGCGCCAGTCCCTGGAGGCCGCCCTCGCCACCGGCCGCACCAACATACTGCTGCTGCACCGCTTCACCATCCCCCGCCCCGACCACTCCGGCCACTTCCCGCCGCGCTGGTGGAACGTGGTGAACCGGCCGGTCAAGGGCGCCGACGGGCAGGTCCACCTGCTCATCCACCAGATCGAGGACGTCACCGAGTACGTCCGCGCCGAGCGGCAGGCGGGGACCGCGAGCGGCGCGGGTGAGGAGGGCACGCAGCCGGACGACGCGGCCGTGGAGGCACCGCGCGCCGAACTGTTCACCCGGGCCCGCGAACTCCAGCAGGCCAACGTCCGCCTTCAGGAGTCCGCGGTACGCACCCAGGACGTCGCGCTCACCCTCCAGCGGGCCATGCTCGCCACCCCCGACCTCGCCGCGCACCCCGAGGTCGCGGTGCGCTACCTGCCGGCGCTTGAGGGCATGAACGCCTGCGGCGACTGGTACGACGTCGTCGACCTGCCCGAGGGGCGCCTCGCGCTGTCGGTCGGCGACGTGGTCGGCCACGGCGTGGACGCCGCCAGCGTCATGGGCATGCTGCGCGCCGCGCTCAGCGCCGCCATCCGCGTCGCCGACAGCCCCAGCACCGCCCTGGAGACACTGGGCCGCTACGCGCGCGCCCAGGACGACGCGGTCGCCACCACCACCTTCACCTGCCAGCTCTTTCCCGCCAGCCGGCTGCTGATGTACAGCAGCGCCGGCCACCCGCCGCCGCTGCTGATGCACTCCGACGGCAGCTGCGAACTGCTCGACCAGGCGACCGACCCGCCACTGGGCGTGCGCCTGGAGCACGTGCCGCGCCCGCAGGCCACCGCCGACTACCGCGACGGCGACCTGCTGGTGCTCTACACCGACGGCCTCATCGAGCGGCGCGGCGAGGACATCGACGCCGGGATCGACCGCCTGATCGAGGGCGTGCGCACGCTGCGCGCCCTGCCGCCGGAGGAGGCCGCCGACGGCCTGCTGCGGGTGATGGCCGACCCGGCCGGCCAGCAGGACGACATCTCCCTGCTGATCACCCGGCTCTGACGCCCCGCCCGACCGCGCCGCTGACCAGCGCGCTCCGGGGGATGGTCCAACGCCCGGTTCACCCCGTCGAGTTGTGGTGTCCGCTTTATTGACGCTGCATGGCCGCGATGATTCACTTCCGTCCTGAGAGCGCTCTCATGCAGCCCGGGGCCAGGGCGTGCCGTACCTGCCCGTCTTTTCCCACCACTTCAGGGAGAGCCGTGTCCGTCATTCCCACGCGCCGTGCCATGCTCCGCGGGGCGGCAGTCGCCGCCGCGGTGCCGCTGGCCGGCGGCATCTCCACCGGATCAGCCCACGCCGCGCAGCCCGGGCGCGGCAGCGGCCCCGGCACGCAAGGCGGCGCCGCGCACCACGGCGGCACCGACCTGGGCGCGAACGTCCTGGTCTTCGACCCGTCGATGGGCGACGCGGCGATCCAGCAGCAGCTCGACGCGGTGTTCGCCACCCAGCAGTCCAACCAGTTCGGCACCGAGCGCTACGCCCTGGCGTTCAGGCCCGGCACCTACAACGTCGACGTCAACGTGGGCTTCTACACCCATGTGCTCGGCCTGGGCGACAGCCCCGACGACGTGCTGATCAACGGCCATGTCACCGTGGACGCCCAGTGGCTGGACGGCAACGGCACCCAGAACTTCTGGCGGGCCGCGGAGAACCTCAGCATCGCGCCCCCGGACGGCCTGGAGCGCTGGGCGGTGGCCCAGGCCGGCCCGATGCGCCGGGTGCACGTCAAGGGCGACATGACGCTGTGGCCCAGCCCGCCCGGCAACCAGTGGTCGAGCGGCGGCTTCCTCGCCGACAGCGTCGTGGACGGCCAGGTGGAGTCCGGCTCGCAGCAGCAGTGGCTCTCGCGCAACGACACCTTCGGCAGCTGGACCGGCTCCAACTGGAACATGGTCTTCGTCGGCACCCAGGGCGCCCCCGCCCAGTCCTTCCCCACGCCGCCCTACACCACCGTGGACCGCACCCCGACCGTGCGGGAGAAGCCGTTCCTGACCGTGGACCGGCACGGCGGCTACCACGTCTTCGTGCCCGCGCTGCGCCGCGACAGCACCGGCACCACCTGGGCGCACGGCCCGGCCCGCGGCCACAGCATCCCGCTGTCCGGCTTCCACGTGGCCACCCCCGGCGACACCGCAGCCGACCTCAACCGGGCGCTCTCCCGCGGCCGGCACCTGCTGCTCACCCCCGGCGTCTACGCCCTGTCCGCGCCGCTGAAGATCGACCGCCCCGGCACCGTGGTGCTCGGCCTGGGCCTGGCCACCCTGCGCTCCACGCACGGCAACTCCCTGGTGGAGGTCGCCGACGTCGGCGGCGTCACCGTGGCCGGGGTGCTCCTGGAGGCCGCCTCCGACCACGCGCCGCTGCTGCTGCGGGTCGGCCACGGCCGCAGCCGCCTGCGCCACGACGCCGACCCCACCGCGCTGTTCGACGTCTACGCCCGGATCGGCGGGTCGCTGCCCGGCGGCGCGAGCGTCAGCGTCCAGGTCGACAGCAATGACGTGATCTGCGACAACCTGTGGCTGTGGCGCGCCGACCACGGCCTGGACGGCACCGTCGGCTGGACGGTCAACCCGGCCGACACCGGCTTCCTCGTGAACGGCGACCACGTCACCGCCTACGCGCTGGCCGTGGAGCACTACCAGAAGTACGAAGTGGTGTGGAACGGCAACCACGGCCGCACCTACTTCTTCCAGAACGAGCACCCCTACGACGTGCCCACCCAGTCCGCCTGGGTGCACGGCGGGACCAACGGCTACGCCGCCTACAAGGTCGGCGACGCGGTCACCGAGCACCACGCCTGGGGTCTGGGCAGCTACTGCTTCTTCAACCTCGAGGCGAACATCTACACCGACCGCGCCTACGAGGTACCCGACACCCCCGGGGTGGTCTTCACCGACCTGATGACGGTCTGCCTCAACGACGCGGCCGGCGGCGGCATCCTGCACTGCATCAACGCCAGCGGGGACCCGGTCGAGAACGGGTTCGGCACGTACAACATGAAGCAGTACGCGAACGGGGTCGCGACCGTGTGACGGTCGCCGCCGTGTGATCGCCTGATCCGTGTGATCCGTGTGATCCGTGTGGTTCCGGGCCGCCAGTGCGCTCCGCGCCGGCGGCCCGCGGGCGTCAGGGCGTCTGCTGCGGGGCGGCGGCGCGGTCCATGCCGCTGCCGCTGCCGCTGCTGCCGCTGCCGCCACCGCTGTCGGTGGAGGACGAGGCGGGCGGTGACGTGGTCGCCGACGGGGTGGGTTGCGTGGTCGCGGTGCTGCCGCCGGAGCCGGAAGCGTTGCCGCCGGTCCTGGTGCTGCCGGTGGAGGGCGTCGCCGACGGGGTGGGGGAGGACGGGGCGGTGGTCGAGGTGCCGCCGGTGGCCGGTTCGGTGGCGGTCGGCGGCGGGCTGGTGGTGTCCTGGCCGCCGCCGGAACTGGTGGTGCTCGGGCTGCCGGTGGTGGAGGGGGTCGGGGTGGTGGTGGAGTGCGACGAGCTGCCGCCGGTGAAGGCGTTTCCGATCGTGGTGCCGCTGCCGTGGCCGCTGATGTTCTGGCCCGAGGCGAGCTCGACCACGGTGATGCCGCCCATGGTCAGGCCGAAGGCGAGCGCCACCGCGACGGCCGGCCGCTTCCAGCGCCGCCCGCGCCCCCCGCCGGCGCGGTGGACGGTGCCCTCGGAGTAGGCGGTGTCCGCCGGCGGGTCGAGGTGGCCGGTGGAGAGGGCTTCGAGCGAGGCGGCCGCGGTGGCGTCCAGGGTGCCGTACACCCGCGTCGCGCCGTCCGTACGCTCGCCGCCCGGTTCGCCGTCGCCGTCGCCGTCGGCGGGGTCGGGGCCCGTACGCGGCTGCGGCTGCGCGGCCTGGTGCAGGGCGGTGGCCGGGGCCTGGCCGGGGGCGCCGGTCGGGGTGTCCGTCGGGGTGGGCGTCGGTGGTGCGAAGACGGTGTGCGCGGTGGCGGGGTCGGGGTCCGTACGCGGCCGCGGGTCCTTGCGGAGGCTGGGGGCCGACAGCAGGCCGGTGCGCGCGGCGGTCTCGGTCGCGGTGGCCGTCAGGGACGGCTTCGCCCGGCCCTGGAACGCGGCGCCGTGGACGTGGCCGGCCACCTCGTGGACGTGCCGGCCGGTGCGGCGGAAGACGTGCTGGAGGATCGAGCCGCCGCAGGTGCCGAGCACGCTGACCACGCCGGCGCCCATGATCGTGCCGTACACCCCGAGGTTGGAGGCGAGCTTGGCGGCCACGACCGCGGCCACGGCGCTGCCCGCCACCTGCGGCACGCTCAGGTCGAGCGTGGCACGGCCGCCCCTGCCCGCGGGCTCGCCGCCCTCCGGCTGCTCCGGTGCGGCCTCGTCCGGCCGCTCTTGCGCGGGCCCGCCGGCCCGCTCGTCTCCCAGCCCCATCCCGGACCCGGCCCTCCTCTCGCGGTCAACCGCAAGGACAGACGGACGGCCCACGGCGTAAAGTTCCTTTTGCGCTCTTTTCGTGAACTACGCCACTCCGCCCCGCTCGCGCCCCCTCCGCCGCACCGCCACGCCCGGGCGAAACCGGCTGACCAGGTGCGACAGCGGATCGCAACCGGGGTACTACGCTGGGCCGATGGCGCGATACCTCGACGTACACCCTGAGAACCCCCAGCCGCGCATCATCGGCGGCGTGGCCGAGAGCATCCGGTCCGGCGCGCTCGTCGCCTACCCGACGGACTCCTGCTACGCGCTGGGCTGCCGGGTCGGCAACCGCGACGGGCTCGACCGCATCCGGTCCATCCGCAACCTCGACGACCGCCACCACTTCACCCTGATGTGCCGGAACTTCGCCCAGCTCGGCCAGTTGGTGCAGATCGACAACGACGTGTTCCGGGCGATCAAGGCGGCCACGCCCGGCAGCTACACCTTCATCCTGCCGGCCACGCGGGAGGTGCCGCGGCAACTGCTGCACCCCAAGAAGCGGACGGTCGGCGTGCGCATCCCCGACCACGTCGTCACGCAGGCGCTGCTCGCGGAACTCGACGAGCCGCTGGTCTCCAGCACCCTGCTGCTTCCCGACGAGGCCGAACCGCTCACGCAGGGCTGGGAGATCAAGGAGCGGCTCGACCACGTCGTGGACGCCGTGGTGGACTCCGGCGACTGCGGCACCGAGCCCACCACCGTCGTCGACTTCTCCGACGGCGCCGCCGAGATCGTCCGCCGCGGCGCCGGCGACCCCGCGCGCTTCGAGTAGCCGGACCGCGGCGCGGCGCGCGTTTTACCGCCCCGCGCCGCAGCCCCGGACCGGCGGCGGCGAAAACCGGCGGACGCCATTCCGCTCGATGCAGTGGGGATTTTCCTGCTGCGTCCGCCCTACCGTTGAGGCGACTCGAATTCCGCCCGCATCCGCGGGAATTCGTTCCGGACGCCAGGAGCGCCCCCACGTGCTCCGACCCGCCCCTGACCTGGGGTCGGCCGACCGCGCCCGGACCCGGGATGCAGGTGTTCCCGTGCGCGCATTTCCACCCGGACCTCGATTCCGCGAGGGCCGGGACATGGGCGAACGGGACGGAGGACGCTTTGCCGGGACTTCGTATCGGGTTTCTCCCTTTCACGGCGTTCACGCGCACCGGGTACGCCGTGGGATTCCTGTGAAGTTGTCCCGCGCCGCCTATTCCCGACAGGTAGGACACGTCAGATGGCACGTTCCCTGGTCGATCTGCTGACCGAGCACGCCGCGCGAAACCCGGGCCGTACCGCGTATCGGTACCTCGTCACGGGCGACGTGGACGGCGGGGTCGAGGAGATCACGTACGGGCGGCTGGCCGAGCGCGCCCGGGCGATCGCCGCCTGGCTCCAGGACCACGGGCTGGCCGGGTCCCGGGCCGTCCTGCTCTACCCGCCGGGTGTGGAGTTCATCTGCGGCTACCTCGGCTGCCTGGCGGCCGGGGTCGTCGCCGTGCCCGCCGTCCCCCCGCAGGGGCGCGCGCAGAACCACCGCGCCCTGGCCCGTACCGAGCGGCTGCTCGCGGACGCCGACGCCCGGGCGGTCCTGGGCGGGCGGGAGGTCATCGCCGCGCTGCGCACGATGGCCGACCAACTGCCCGGGCTCGACCGGATCACCTGCCTGGCCACCGAGGACGTCCCCGACGGACTCGCCGCCACCTGGCACGCCCCGGACCTGACCGCCGACTCCGTCGCCTTCCTCCAGTACACCTCCGGCTCCACCTCCGCGCCGCGCGGTGTGATGGTCACGCACGGGAACCTGATGCACAACGAGCGGTTCATCACTGAGCGGATGGGCCACACCCCGGAGGCGCTCGAGCGGCACGGCCACGAACTCTTCGTGAGCTGGCTGCCGCTCTACCACGACATGGGGCTCATCGGCCCGGTGCTGAACACCGTCTACCTCGGGGCGACCGCCACCCTCTTCTCGCCGCTGCACTTCCTCCAGCAGCCCCGGCGCTGGGCGGCGGCCGTCAGCCGCTACCGCCCGCACACCAGCGGCGGCCCCAACTTCGGGTACGAGCTGAGCGTCAAGCACGCCATCCCCGACTTCGTCGCCGGCCTGGACCTGAGCAGCTGGCGGGTCGCCTTCAACGGCGCCGAACCGGTCCGCGCCGCCACCCTGCGGCGCTTCACCGCGACCTTCGCGCCGGCCGGCTTCCGCGACGACGCCCACTGCCCCTGCTACGGGCTGGCCGAGGCCACGCTCATGGTCAGCGGCAACGCGGCCGGCACCCCGCCGGTGGTGGCCGCCGGCGACGGCGGGAGCGGCCCGGCGGCCGTCGGCTCCGGGCGGCCGGGGCCGGACATGACCGTCGTCATCGTCGACCCCGAGCGCGGCGTGGAACTCCCCGACGGCGAGACCGGCGAGATCTGGGTGCGCAGCGCCAGCGTCGCCGGCGGCTACTGGCGCAACGCCCTCGCCACCCGCGCGGCCTTCCGCGCCACCCTGCCCGGCCGCGAGGGGCGCTTCCTGCGCACCGGCGACCTCGGATTCCTGCGCGACGGCGAGCTGTTCATCGCCGGCCGCCTGAAGGACCTCATGGTCGTCGACGGGCGCAACCGCTATCCGCAGGACCTCGAACTGTCCGCCGAGTCGGCCCATCCGGCGGTCCGCCCGGGCTGCACCGCGGCCTTCTGCGTGGACGGGGGAGTCGACGGCGAGCAACCCGTCCTGGTCGCCGAGGTGTCCGCGGACGCCGCCGGCGAGGCCGAGAAGATCGCCGACCTCGTCCGGGGCGCGATCGGCGAGGCCCACGGCCTGCCGCTGCACGACGTCGTGCTGGTACGGCCCGGCACCATCCCCAAGACGTCCAGCGGCAAGATCCAGCGCCACGCCACCCGCGCCGCCTACCTCGGCGGCACCCTCTCCCTGTCCGGCGCGTCCGCCGGCTGACCGCCCCGCCGCGGTCTCCCGACCGCCCCGCGCAGCCTCGCCCGGGGCGCCCCCACTGAACCGGCCGCGCTGGCCGCACTGGCCGCACCGGCCGCACCGCCCGTACCGACCGCACCGCATCCGCGAGGACACCGCCCGAGCACCGAGCGCACGAGGACACCTGCCCAGATGCCTGCGAACGAGCCCCCGAAGCCGACCTCCGAGACACCCGGCGCCCCCCAGGCGCGCCTCACCACCGCGGCGAGCGTGCGCGACTGGCTGGTGACCGCCGTCGCCGAAGCCGCCGGGCTCGACCCGTCGGCCGTCGACCCGCACCGGCCGGTCGCCGAACTCGGCCTGGGCTCCCGTCAGTTGGTGGCACTGTCGGTGGAGCTGGCGGCGCTGACCGGCCGCACCCTGGACCCGTCCCTCGTCTACAACCACCCCACCATCGCCGCGATCGCCGCGGCGGTCCTCGACGACGAGCCGCCGGCTGCGGCCGCCGGGGCGCCGCCCGGGCCCGAACGGCAGCCGGGCGGCGGCGACATCGCGATCCTCTCCATGGCCTGCCGCTACCCCGGCGGCGCCGACGACCCCGAGGCGCTGTGGCGGCTGCTGGAGGCCGGTCGCGACGCCGTCACCGAGGTGCCGCCCGGCCGTTGGGACACCGCCGGACTCCACGACCCCGACCCCGAGGCGGTCGGCACCGCCTACACCCTGAGCGGCGGCTACCTCGCCGCCATCGACCGCTTCGACGCGGCCTTCTTCGGCATCTCGCCCCGCGAGGCCGCCGCGATGGACCCGCAGCAGCGCCTGCTCCTGGCGACCGCATGGGAGGCCGTCGAACGCGCCGGGATCGTCCCCGGCACCCTCGACGGCACCTCCACCGGCGTCTACGTCGGCCTGTACGACAGCGGCTACCTCGGCAGCGCGCCGCTCGACCGGCTCGACGGCCACGTGGGCACCGGCACGGCCCCCAGCGTCGCGTCCGGCCGGATCGCCTACACCCTCGGCCTCCAGGGCCCGGCCGTCACCGTGGACACCGCCTGCTCGTCCTCGCTGGTCGCCCTGCACCTGGCGGCCAGGGCGCTCGCGGCGGGCGAGTGCGACCTCGCGCTGGCCGGCGGCGCCACACTGCTGGTCACCCCGCGCGGGCACGTCGAGTTCAGCCGGCTGCGCGGCCTGTCGCCCACCGGGCGGTGCAGCCCGTTCGGCGCCGGCGCCGACGGCGTGGTGTGGGCCGAGGGCTGCGGCGTGGTGCTCCTCAAGCGGCTCCAGGACGCCCGCCGCGACGGCGACCGGGTGCTGGCGGTCGTCAAGGGCTCGGCGGTCAACCAGGACGGCCGCAGCCAGGGCCTGTCCGCGCCCAGCGGCCTCGCCCAGGAGCGGGTGGTGCGCGCCGCGCTGGCCGCCGCGGGGCTGCGCCCGGACGACCTGGACCACGTGGAGGCCCACGGCACCGGCACCGAACTGGGCGATCCCGTCGAGGGCCGCGCCCTGGCCGCCGTCTTCGGCCCCGACCGACCGGCCGACCGGCCGCTGGCCGTCGGCTCGCTGAAGTCCAACATCGGCCACACCCAGGCCGCCGCGGGCATCGGCGGCGTCATCAAGACGGTGCTCGCCCTCGGCCACGAACGCCTACCCGCCTCGCTGCACGCCGAGACCCCCACCCCGCTCGTCGACTGGGAGGCGGGCGGGCTGCGGGTCCAGACCGCCGCCCGGCCGTGGCCGCGCGACGCCGACCGGGTGCGCCGGGCGGGCGTCAGCGCGTTCGGGATCAGCGGCACGAACGCGCACGTGGTGCTGGAGGAGCCGCCCGGGGAACCGGCCGGGCCCGCTGCGGCGGACCCGCCGCGGCACCCGGCGGGCGCGGTGCGGCAACCGGCAGGCGCGGTGCAGCAACCGGCGGGCGCGGTGCGGCGCGAAGCCTCCGCCGAGGCACCGGCGCCGCACCCCGGCCCCGCCGCCCCGCTGCTCTTCCCGCTCTCCGCCCGCACCGAGCCCGCCCTGCGCGGCCAGGCCGCCCGCCTGCTCGACCGCCTCACGGCCGCACCTGCGCCCGAACTGCCCGCGGTGGCCGCCGCACTGGCCCACCACCGCACGCACTTCGAGCACCGCGCCGTCATCCGCGCCGCCGACCACGACGGCCTGCGCACCGCGCTGCGCGCCCTCGCCGACGGCCGCCCCGGCCCCGCGGACCTCGTCGTCGGCCCCGGCCGCCGCGCGGCCGGGAAGGTCGCGTTCGTCTTCCCCGGCCAGGGCGCGCAGTGGCCGGGCATGGCCCGCGACCTGCTCGGCCGCGACCCGGTCTTCACCGACATGATCGACCGCTGCGACGCGGCGCTGCGCCCGTTCACCGGCTGGTCGGTGACGGCGGTGCTGCGCGGCGACGCCCACGCCCCGCCGCCGGACCGGGTGGACGTGGTCCAGCCCGTCCTGTTCGCCGTCATGGTCTCCCTCGCCGCGGTGTGGCGGGCCCGCGGCGTCCACCCGGACGCGGTGGTCGGGCACAGCCAGGGCGAGGTGGCCGCCGCCTGCGTCGCCGGTGCCCTCAGCCTCAACGACGCCGCCGCGGTCGTGGCTCTGCGCAGCCGCGCCCTGACCCGGCTGGCCGGCAGCGGCACCATGGCCGTCGTCGCCCTGCCCCGCGACGAGGTCGAGGCGCTGCTGCCCGCCTCGGGCGGCCGGGTGTCGGTCGCCGCCGTCAACAGCGGCCGCTCGACGGTGGTCTCGGGCGCGGCCGAACCCCTGCTGGACCTGCTCGCCGGGCTCGAACGCGAACAGGTCTTCGTCCGGCTGCTCGACGTCGACTACGCCTCCCACAGCGCCGGGGTCGAACCGGTCCGCGCCGAGATCCTCGACGAGCTGGACGGCGTCACCGCCGTGCCCGCACCCGTCGCCTGGTACTCGACCGTCACCGGCGAGCCCGTCACCGCGGAACTCGACGCCGGGTACTGGTACACGAACCTGCGCGAACCCGTCCGCTTCGCACCGGCCGTGGCCCGCATGGCCGCCGACGGCTACCGCTGCTTCGTCGAGCTGAGCCCGCACCCCTCGCTGCTCACCGCGCTGCGCACGGTCGCCGAGGAGACCGGCCAGGAGGACCTGACCGCCGTCGGGTCGCTGCGCCGCGACGAGGACGGCCCGGCCTGCCTGGACCTGGCGGCCGCCGAACTCCACGTCCACGGACGGCAGCTCGACTGGCGCCGCCTGGTGCCCGACGGCCCGTCGGCCGACCTGCCCACGTACGCCTGGGACGCGCGGCGGCACTGGACCGAACCGGACGCCGCCGGCGGGGCGACCGGCCTGCTCGACCGCGCCGCGCACCCGCTGCTCGGGGTCCAGCTCCAGTCGGCGGACGAGAGCCGCTGGACCTTCCGGTCCGAGTGGCAGGCGGCGACCGCCGACTGGCTGCCCGACCACGCCGTGTTCGGGCGGACGGTGGTGTCCGGCACGACCCTGGCGGAACTGTGCCGCGCGGCCCTCGAGGTCGCCCGGCCCGCCGACCCGTGCGATGTCGCGGACCTGCTGCTGCTCGCGCCTCTCGTCCTCACCGACGGCGGCACCGTGGAGGTGTCGGTCGACGTCGTCACGGCGGGCGCGGAAACGGGTGCCGGCGCGGGTGCGGAGATCACCGTGCACAGCCGGCCGCGCGGCGACGAGACCGCCGGGTGGACGCTGCACGCCACCGCCACGGCCACCACTGCCGCGGACCCCGCCGCCGCGGGGGCGCCCCCGGCGTGGCCGCAGGACGCCGCCACGGCCTGGGCCCCGGACGCGTACGAGGCGCTGGCCGACCGAGGGCTCCGCTACGGACCGGCGTTCCAAGGCGTGCGGGACGCGGTCGCCCTCGCCCCCGGCGAAGTGCTGGCCCGCCTGTCGCTGCCCGCCGCCGCACACGCCACCGCCGACGCGTACCCCCTCCACCCGGCCCTGCTCGACGCCGCACTCCAGGCGACCGCCTGCCTCGACGCCGCCGACGGCCGCGTCCTGCTGCCCGTCGCGGTGGGCCGCTGCGTCCTGCCGCCCGGCGGCGCGACCGAGCTGACGGCCCATGTGCGGCGCCTCGGCGGCCCCCGTACCGACTCCGGCGCCGACGTCACCCTCGACGTGCACCTCTGGGACGCCGACGGGCTCCCCGCGGGGCGGCTGGAAGGCGTACGGCTGCGGGCCGCCGACCCGGACGACCTGCTCCGGGCCCCGGACAGCGCCCGGCACCTGTACGAGGTGGCGTGGACGCCCGCCACCGGCGGGACCTCCGCCCTGGCCGGCGGCACCTGGGCCGTTCGCGGCGACCCGGGCGACCCGGATGCCGCGGCGGCCGTACGCGCCCTGCAAGCGGCCGGCGCGGAGGTGACCGACGCACGCGCGGACGTCCTTCTGCGCTGGTGGCCGCGCCCCCGGCCCGGTGCCGACGTGGCCTCCGCGGCCTACGCGGTGGCCGCCGCCGCGCTGCGCGAACTCCAGGAGCTGCTCGCCCTCCCGCGCGAGGAGGCCCCCGACCGCGTCGTCTGGGTCACCCGCGGGGCGGTGGCCGCCGCCGACGGCGACACCGTCCCGGACCTGCCGAACTCCCTGCTGTGGGGCCTCGCGCGCAGCGCACGCGCCGAACACCCCGACGTCACCCTCACCTTGCTCGACCTCGACACCCCGGCCGGCCTCATACCCGCGCTCGGCCACCCCGGCGAACCCGAACTCGCCGCCCGCGACGGCATACTGCTGACCCCGCGCCTGACCCGCGCGGCCGCCGGTCCGTCCGCCGCGCAGGATCGCTCGGCGTCGTCGGGTGTGCTCGCGGGAGGGGATGCCGGTGCTGTGGCTGGTGGTCCGCCGGCCGCGCTGGGGGACTTCGGTTCGCCGGGCGTGCCCGGGGTGGCGGGGGGCGGGTTCGACTTCGCGACGGGCGGCGGGGGGGCGGCGGCCGCGGGGGCGGCGGGTGCGCGCACCCTTGGGGATTCAGGTGGCGGCTTTCCCATGGACGGGGCCGTGCTGGTCACCGGTGGGTTGGGGGCCGTCGGGCGGCGGTTGGCGCGGCGGATGGCCGAACGCGGGGTGCCGCGGCTGGTGTTGACATCGCGGCGGGGCGGGGCGGACCCGCGTGCCGCGGGCATCGGGGCGGAACTCGCCGCGCTCGGTGCCGAGGTCGAGATCGTCGCGTGCGATGTCGCGGACGCGGCGGACGTGGCGGAGGTGGTGCGGCGGGCCGGGCGCGGGGACCTGCCGCTGCGGGGGATCGTGCACTGCGCGGGGGTGCTGGCGGACGGGGTGGCCGCCGAGCTGACCGCGGAGCGCCTCGCGCAGGTGCTGCGCCCGAAGGTGGACGGCGCCGCCCATCTGCACCGGCTCACCGCTGAGTTGCCGTTGCGGCTGTTCCTGCTGGTGTCCTCGGCGGCCGGGGTGTTCGGCGCGCCGGGCCAGGCCAACTACGCGGCGGCGAACGTCTTCCTCGACCAGCTCGCCCACCACCGGCGGGCGTTGGGGCTTCCCGCCGCGTCGGTGTCGTTCGGCGCCTGGGCAGGGGAGGGGCTGGCCGCGCGGCACGCGGACCTGGCACGGATGGCCCGCCTCGGCCACCGCCCGCTGACGGCCGACCAGGGCTGCGAACTGGCCGAGCTGTCCCTGCGCGCGGGCGCCCCGCACCTCGTGGCCTCGGCGTTGGACCTGCCGCGGCTGCGCGCCGCCCAGGCCGGTGCGGCCGAGGACGCGGGCGCCCTGTGGCGCACCCTGTTGCCTCCGGCCCGCGCCACCCGCCGCGGTGGCGACAGCCTGGCCGAACGCCTCGCCCGGCTCCCCGCGGCCGACCGCGCCGAGCGCGTCCTCGCCCTGGTCCGGGAGGAGGCGACCCGCTCCCTCGGCCTCGGCCCGGGGCAGACCGTCCGCCCCGACCAGCCGCTGCGCGAACTCGGCATGGACTCGGTGACAGCACTGGAACTGCGCAACCGCATCAGCTCCCGGGTCGGCGCGCGCCTGCCCGCCACCCTCCTGTTCGACCACCCCACCCCGGCCCGCCTGGCCGGATACCTGCTGGCCCACCCGCTCGCGGCGGCCGCGCGCACCGCGGCGCCGCACGCCACCGCCCCGGCCGCCCCCGCCACCCCGGCACTCGCGGCTGACGAGCCGGTGGCCGTCGTCGCCATGGCCTGCCGCCTGCCCGGCGGCGTCAAGGACCCCGAGGGCCTGTGGCGGCTGGTCGCCGAGGGTCGGGACGCCGTGGGCCCCTTCCCGGCCGACCGCTGGGACGTGGCGTCCCTCTACGACCCCGACCCGGACGCCCCGGGCACGACCTACGCCCGCGAAGGCGGCTTCCTGGAGGACATCGCCTCCTTCGACGCGGGCTTCTTCGGGATCACCCCGAAGGAGGCGGCCGCGATGGACCCCCAGCAGCGCCTGCTGCTGGAGACCGCCTGGGAGGCGCTGGAGCGCGCCGGGATCGTCCCCGCCGAGCTCGCCGGCAGCTCCACCGGCGTGTACGTCGGCATGTTCGGCAGCGACTACCTGGCCGGCGCCCGCCTCGACCAGCTCGACGGCTATGTCGGCACCGGCGCCGCGCCGAGCGTCGCCTCGGGGAGGCTCGCCTACGCCCTCGGCCTCAACGGGCCCGCGCTGACCGTGGACACCGCCTGCTCGTCGTCGCTGGTCGCGGTGCACCTGGCGGCGCAGGCGCTGCGCGCGGGCGAGTGCGATCTCGCGCTCACCGGCGGGGTCACGCTGATGGTGACCCCGCAGACCTTCGTCGAGTTCAGCCGGCTGCGCGGCCTGTCGCCCACGGGCCGCTGCCGTTCCTTCGCGGACGCGGCCGACGGCGCGGTCTGGGCCGAGGGCGCGGGACTGGTCGTCCTCAAGCGCCTGCGCGACGCCCGCCGCGACGGCGACGAGGTCCTCGCGGTGCTGCGCGGCACCGCCGTCAACCAGGACGGCCGCAGCCAGGGCCTGTCCGCGCCCAACGGCCCCGCCCAGGAGCAGGTGGTCCGGCAGGCGCTGGCGCGGTCCGGGCTGGCGCCCGCGGACATCGACCACGTCGAGGCGCACGGCACCGGCACCACCCTCGGCGACCCGATCGAGGCGCACGCCCTCGCCGAGGTCTTCGGCGGTTCCCGGCCGCCCGGGCGCCCCCTGCACCTCGGCTCGCTGAAGTCCAACGTCGGCCACACACAGGCCGCTTCGGGCGTCCTCGGGCTGATCAAGGTCGTCCAGTCGCTGCGCCACCGGACCCTCCCGCGCACCCTGCACGCCGATCCGCCCAGCCGCCACGTCGACTGGGACGGCAGCGGCCTGCGCCTGCTGCACGACGAGGTCGCCTGGCCGCAGGACCCCGGCCGCACCCGGCGGGCCGGGGTGAGCGCCTTCGGGATCAGCGGCACCAACGCCCATGTGATCCTGGAGGAGGCCCCGTACGCCGCGCCCGCGGCTGGGGCCGAACCCGCCCCGGACCCACGGCTGTTCACCCTGTCCGGCCGCAGCGACGACGCGGTGCGCGCCCAGGCCGCGCGGCTGGCCGCGCACCTGCGCGACGGCGCGCCCGTCGCCCTGCCGGACATCGCCCACACCCTGGCCCGGCACCGCAGCCACTTCGAGTGGCGTGCCGCGCTGGTGGCGGCCGGCCGGGACGAACTGCTCGCGGGGCTCGACGCGTTGGCGGACGGCCGCCGGCCCCTCGCGGCCCCGCGCGCGGAGCAGAACGGCAGGACGGCCTTCGTCCTCACCGGGCACGGCGGCCCCTGGCCCCCGGCGGGCGTGGCGGAGGCGGCGGCCGGATCGGCGGCCTTCCGGGAGGAGTTGGCCCGCGTCGACGAGGCCGTCCGCCGCCGCACCGGATGGTCGGTCCGCGACGTGCTCGCCGGGACCGGCGACGCCCCGAGCAGTCAGCGGACCGACGTCGTACAGCCGGTGCTGTTCGCCCTCGGTGCGGCGCAGGCAGCGGCCTGGCGGGGCCTGGGCGTCACCCCGGACGCCGTCGTCGGGCACAGCCTGGGCGAGGTCGTCGCCGCCTACGTGGCCGGGGCCCTGACACTGGACGACGCCGTGCGCGTGGTGACCGGCCGGGCCGCGGCCGCCGCGCCCCTGGTCGGCCTGGGCGGCATGCTCGCCGTCCGGCTGCCCCGCGCGCGCGTCGAGGACCTGCTCGCGCCCTACGCCGGACGGCTGTTCGTCGCCGCCGTCAACAGCGCCGAGGCCGCCGCCGTTTCGGGCGAGGCCGCGGCCCTGGCCGCGCTGCGGCGGAAACTTGACGAACTGGGCACCCCGAACCGGCCGTTGGCCACGCCCTTCGCCTCCCACACCCCCCTGATGGCATCGGCCCGCGGTGAACTCCTCACCCGCCTCGGCGCCGTCCGGGGCGGGCCGGGCCGGCTCGCGATGTACTCGACGGTGCGCGCCGAACCCGTCGCCGGGGAGCAGTTGGACGCCGCGTACTGGTACGCCAACCTCGGCGAGCCCGTACGGTTCGCGGACACGATCCGCCGGATGCTCCACGACGGCTACCGCTCCTTCGTGGAGATCGGCCCGCACCCCTCGCTGGGCGCCCCGATCGAGGAAGTGGCCGCCGAAGCCGGTATCGACGTGGCCGGTATCGCGCCGCCCTCCGCGGACGACGGCCCGCGCGGCCTGCTGCACCGGCTCGCGGAGCTGTACGGCGCCGGACACACCCCGGACTGGCGGGAGTTGTTCCCCGCCGGGCGCCGCGCCGATCTGCCCACCTACCCCTACGCCCGGGAACGCCACTGGCGGACCCCGGCCCGCGCCGCCACCGGCGCGGGCTTGCTCGGCACCCACCTGGACAGCAGCGACGCACCCGGCCGCCACCTCTTCCAGACCGACATCGACCTGGGCGACAGCCGCTTCGCCTACCTCGCGGACCACCGGGTCGGCGGCGAGGTGTGGCTGCCGGCCGCCGCGTTCCTGGACATGGCGCTGGAGGCCGCCCACGCCGTGGGCGACCCCGGCGGCCCCGACGAGCGCGGCACCGGCCCGGCAGCGGGCCCGCTCCACCTCACCGGCGTCCGCTTCCACCGGCCGCTGCGCCTGGAGCCCGGCAGGCCCGTACGCCTGCAACTCGTCCTGCACCCCGCCGCGGACGGCCACCGGGACTTCACCATCGCCTCGGCGCCCGCGGGCGGCGGCCCCGCGGTGTGGGAGCAGCACGTCACCGGGCGCGCCGCCCCCGGCGCCGGCGGCCAGCCGATCCCCGCGGCCGCCGGCCGCCTGGCCGACCTGCGCGAGGAGTGCACCGGGCACGCCGACCTGACCGCCGTGCGCGCCGCCCTGAGCGCCCTGGGCATCGATCACGGCCCCGCCTTCCGCGCCCTGGAGCAGGGCCGCTTCAGCGGCGGTGCGGCGCTCGGACGGCTGGCCCCGCGCCCCGCCGCCGGCCACCTGCTGCACCCCGCCGTCCTCGACGCCGCCTTCACCACCGCCGCCCTTCCCGGCGACGCGCCCGCGGGCCGGGCGTTCGTGCCCGCCGAGGTCGGCCGGCTGCACTTCACCGGCCGGCGCACCCCGCCCGCCTGGGCGACCTGCCGCCTGCGCTCCGCGGCCGGCGAGACCGCGACGGCCGACCTGGCGGTCTACGACGAGGACGAGCACCTCGTGCTGTACGCCGAGGAGTTCCGGCTCGCCGCGCTCGCCCCGCGCTCCCCGCTCGACGCGGCCCTCTTCGAGACCCGCTGGCAGCCGCGCCCGGACGCCTCGGCCCGGCCCGCCGAAGGCAGCTGGCTCCTGCTCGCCGACGGCACCGGCGTGGCCGCCGCGCTCGGCGAGAAGCTCGCCGCCGCCCGCGTCCCGCACGTGATCGCCCGCCGGGGCCCGCAGTTCGCCGCCGAGGGCCCCGGCCGGTACGTCCTCGACCCGGCCGACCCCGGCCAGTGGGCCCGGCTGCTCGACGAGGCGTACCCGGACCGGCCGCCCGCGCAGGTGGTCCAGCTGACGGCCCTCGACGCCCCGGCGATCGTCTCCGCGGCCACGGCCGAGGACGCCGCCGGCCTGGCCTGCCTGACCACCCTGCACCTGGTGCGCGCGCTGGCCGGCCGCACCTGGCAGGGCGGGCCGCCGCGCCTGTTCGTGGTCGTCCGCGGCAGCCAGGCCGCCGGGGGCAGCACCCAGGTGACCCGTCCCGAGCAGGCGCTCGCCTGGGGCTTCGGGCTCGCGGTGGCGCAGGAGCACCCCGAGCTGTCGGCCACCCTGATCGACCTGCCGCCCGCCGGCGGCACCAACGCCCTGTGGACCCAGCTGCGGTGCGCCGACGGCGAACACCTCGTCGCGCTGCGCGAGACCGGCCGCCTGGTGCCCCGCCTGGCGCGTACCCGGCCCGACGACGGCGGCCACGGCCGGGTCGCGCCCGACGGGGTGTACCTGGTCACCGGCGGCCTCGGCGGCCTCGGCCGGGTCGTCGCCGAACGGCTGGCCGCGCGCGGCGCCCGCCACCTCGCCCTGCTCGGCCGCAGCACCCCCGGCCCGGAGGCCGCCGCCTGGATCGGCGAACTCGCCGCGCGGGGCGTGCGCGTGCACCTGGTCCGCGCCGACGTCGCCGACCGGGACGGCCTCACCGCCGCACTGGACGCCCTCCGGCGCGACGCCGGACCGGTCACGGGCATCGTGCACGCCGCCGGAGTCCTCGACGACGCCGTTCTGGACAATCTGACCGGTCCGCGCGTCCTGCGCGTCCTCGCCCCCAAGGTGCTCGGCACCGCGCTGCTCACCGAACTGGTCCCCGAGGCACAGGACATCGTGCTGTTCGCCTCCGTGGCCGGGCTCCTCGGCTCGGCCGGCCAGAGCCCCTACGCGGCCGCCAACGCCTTCCTCGACGCCTGGGCCCACCACCTCGCCCTCGCCGGCCGCCGCGCCCTCAGCCTGGACTGGGGCGCCTGGACGGAGGTGGGCATGGCCGCCGGGACCGGCCCGGGCGCCGCCGGGGCGCACCGCTCCGGCCTGGCTGCCTTCACCGCGCAGGAGGGCGGCGAGCTGTTCGACCGGGTGCTGCCCACCGGACGGCGCCAACTCGCGCCCGCCGCCCTGGACCTGGAGGCCCTCGCCCTCGACCCGGACGCGGCCCGCACCCGCCCGCTGCTCGCCGACCTCGTCACCCTGCTGCCCGGCAACGGCAACGGCAACGGCAACGGTGACGGCTTGGCCCGGCGGGTGCTCGCGGCGGCCACCGACACCGACCGCGCCGCACAACTGGAGACCTACGTACGGGCCCGCGTACGGGACGTCTCCGGCGGCGCGACGGCCCCCGGCGGCATCCCGGCGCACGCGTCCCTGACCGAACTCGGCCTGGACTCCCTGATGTTCGTCCGGCTGCGCACCGCCTTCTCCCGCGAGCTGGGCGTGGACCTCCCGACGGCCGCGGTGATGTCCGCCGCCGATGTCCGCGGCCTCGCCGAAGCGCTCGCCACGGCCCTGCGCGAACGGCCGTCCGCCGCACCCGGGACCACTGCCGAGGAACCCGGGCGCGCGACGCCCGAGCCGGAGGTTCCCGAGCACGAGGTGCGGCCGGCCACCCGCGACGTCGTCCGGCTGCTGCGCAGCGCCCGCCCGGGGATGCCCGGGGCGGCCCACGCCATCGGCCTGGCCGTGCGGCTGGCCGCACCGACCACCCGCGAGGTGCTCACCGGCATCCTCGAACGGCTCGCCGCGCGGCACGCGGCTCTGCGCACCGCGGTCGAGTCCGGCCCCGGCGGCGGCCGCCGACTGCGGGTGGACCGCCGTCCAGCGGGACCGCTCCTGCACGCGACGAGCGCGCCCCCCGACACCGGCGCCGGCCCCGGCCCCGACGCCGCCGCGTCGCTGCGCGCGCTGCTGGAACCGCCGTTCGACCTGGCGGCGACCCCGCTGTGGCGCTTCGCGCTGCACGACGGCGGACCGGACCGGGACCAGCTCCTCGTCTTCGGCGCCCACCACGCCGTCAGCGACCTCCAGTCGCTGCTGCTGGTGGCCGCGGAGATCGACGCCGAACTGTCCGGCACCCGGCTCGGCGGCACCGTCACCAACCGCGACGCGGACCTGCTGGCCGCGGCCCAGCCGCAGCCGGCCGGCAGCACAGACGACCCGGGCGCCGCCGAGTGGCGCGCGCTCTTCCAGGGCAGCGCCCGCCTCGATCTGACCCTCGACCGGCCGCGCCCGGCGCGGCGCACCTACCGCGCGGGCAGCGTCACCGTGCAGATCCCCGACGGCCTCATGGACCGGGTGGCCACGACCGCGAGCGGCCTCGCGGTCACCCCCGCCGCCTTCTGCCTCGGCGCCCTGACGGTGCTGCTGGCCCGGCTGCGGGAACGCGAGCGCTTCGTGCTGGCCGTGCCCGTCGACACCCGCGTCCACGCCGACGCCTACGGCGCGGTGGGCTTCTTCGGCGTGCCGGTGCCTTTCCCGGCGGAGGCGCGGGCGGGGGAGCGGGTCGAGGAGGTGCTGCGGCGCACCGGCGGCCGGCTGGAGCGGCTGCTCGCCAAGGGCGCGATGTTCTCCGACGTGCTGGCGACGCTCACCCGGCAGGGCCTGCACCGGCCGGAAGCGCCGCTGGTCGAGGTGTACTTCAACTACGTCCGCTCCGGGGCGGGCCGGCTCACCGGCCTGGAGGTGCTCCCGGCCGGGACCGGCCACTCCGACCTCGACCTGATGGTCACCATGACCCCGGACGCGGGCCGCATACGGCTCGACCACAACCTCGACATCCTCGACGCGGCCTCCGCGGGGCGGCTGGGCGAGGAGTTCCTGCGGCTGCTCGCCGAAACGGCGGACGACCCGGCGGCGCCGGTCCGCGCGGCATCTTCGGCGCCGGCGGTGGACGCCGTGCCCGCGGTGGGCCTCGATCCGGCCGTGGGGCTTGGACTGGCCGTCGCACCCGATCCGGCGGTGGGCCTCGAGCCGCCCACCGCACCCGCACCCGAGCCGCCCACCGCACCCGCACCCGAACCGCCCACCGCAGCCGCAGCGGCGCCCGCCACCAGGGAAGTCGGCGCCACCGCCCCGCCCACCCTCGCCCTCGCCGCCACCTTCGCCCTCGGCGACCTGCCCGCGATGGTGGCGGCCGCGACCGGTGGCGCCGACCCGCAGGGCCCGGCCCCGACCGTGACCGAAGCCCCCTACCACCAGGTGCTCGCGGCGCTGCGCGACCCGTCCGGCGTCTTCGCCGACCCCGCCGTGTCGATGGGCGCGGTGCTGTTGCGGGCCGCCGACCTCGAACGCTTCGGCCCGGTCGGCGACGACCTCCTCGCCGAACTGCGCACCGCCTACCCGGCCGCGCTGCGGTCCCTGGCCGAGCGCACCCGCACCCCCCTCGTCGTCGGCTTCCTGCCCGCCGCCCGCGACGACGACCGCCTGACCGGCTGGGAACGCGCCGTCGCCGCCGACCTCGCCGACGCGCCCGGCATCGCGGTCCTCGGCCCCGAGGAGTGGACCCGAGACCACGCCGTAGCCCTGCCCTTCGACGCCGCCACCGAGCGGCTGGCCCACCTGCCGTTCACCCCGCAGTTCCAGGCGGCGGTCGCACTGCGCCTGGCCGGCGTCGCCGCGGTGGCGCTGCGCCCCGCGCCGAAGGTGATCGCGGTGGACGGCGACGAGACGCTGTGGGGCGGGGTCGCCGGCGAGATCGGCCCGGCCGCGGTGGACCTGGGCGGCCCGCGCGCGGCACTCGCCCGCCGGCTGCTGCGCTGGCGGGCGGCGGGCACGCTGCTCGTCCTGGTCAGCAACAACGACGAGGACACCGTCCGCGCCGTCCTGGACCGCCCCGAAAGCCTGCTGCGCGCCGAGCACTTCAGCGCGCTGTCCGCGGCCTGGGAACCCAAGTCCCGGCGCCTGGCGGCCGTCGCCCGCACGCTCAACCTCGGTCTGGACAGCTTCCTCTTCCTCGACGACAACCCGGCCGAGATCGCCGCGATGCGCGCCGCCCGGCCGGAGGTGCTGTCGGTGACCTGCCCGCCCGCGGCCGGACTCGACCGGTTCCTGGACGTGCTGTGGCCGTTCGTGCCGCCGGCGGCCACCGCCGAGGACGCGCTGCGCGCGCGGTTCTACGCGCAGGAGCGGGAGCGCGACGCCGTACGTGAGCAGGAGGGCTTCGAGGAGTTCCTCGCCGGCCTGCGGCTGGCGGTGGACGTACGGGCCCTGACGGACACCGACGTCCCGCGGGCCGAGCAACTGGTGCACCGGACCAACCAGTTCACGCTGGGCGCCCGCTCGGCCGACGGCGGCGACGTGGCCCGGTGGCGGGCCCGCGGCGAGGTGTGGACGGCCGCGGCCCGCGACCGGTTCGGCGACTACGGCCAGATCGGCCTGGTCGCGGTGCGCGCGGACGGCGATGTGCTCGACGTCCTGGCCTGGGTGATGAGCTGCCGGGCGCTGGGCCGCGGCGTCGAGGAGCGGCTGCTGGCGTGGCTCGCCGACCGCGCGGAGGCGGCCGGCTGCACCAAGGTCCGCCTGACGGCCGAGCGCACGGCCCGCAACGCACCGGCCCGCCGCCTGCTCGCCGCGCTCGGCGGCGGCGACCCCGACGACGAGCACCTGACGGTCATGGCCACGCCGGAACACCTCCGGGGGTTCCGGTCGTGGCGGCAGCGAGGAGAGGAGCGCACATCGTGAAGGGGACTCATGGCTGACGTGGACGACGCCGCCGCGGCGTACGCCCGGACCCGGGCCACTGCCGAGTCGATCGAACGCGGCGGCGGCAGCGGGCTGACCGTGTCCGACCTGCTGGCCAAGGTCAGGACGGCACCGCCCCCGCAGCCCGCCCCGCCGGAACCGGCCCCCGCCACCGGCCCGGGTCCCGCGCCCGCGGCCTCGGGCGGCACCGAACTCGACGCGCTGGCCGCGACGATCGCCGCCGCGGCCGGGCGCCGCCTGCCCGGCGGGCACCTCGCGCCGGACGCCGACTTCTTCGACGCGGGCGGGACCTCGGTCCACGCGGTGGAACTGGTCGCGGAGTTGGAGAGCACACTCGGCGTCCGGTTCGACCTGGACGAGGTCTTCGCCGACGCCCGCCCGCTGAGCATCGCCCGGCGCCGGCTGGAGCACGCGGGCGCCGCGCCCGCACCCGCACCCGTTCCCGTCCGGGCCGCGCCCCCGCCCCCGGCGCCCGCCACCGCCCACGACCCGCGGACCGCCGCGCGCCCGGAGGACCTCGCCCAGATCCTGGCCGACCTCGCCCTCGCCGACCGCCTGCCGTTCACCGGGCCGCCCGAGCCGGTGCCGCCGCGCCGCATCCTGCTCACCGGCGCCACCGGCTTCCTCGGCGGCCACATGCTCCTGGACCTGCTGCGGCACAGCGACGCCCACGTCCACTGCCTGGTGCGGGCCGAGGACGAGGAGCAGGCCGCCGCCCGCCTCGGCGCGGCCCTCACCAGCTACCGGCTGCCCTGGTCCTCGGAGGTCCGCCGCCGCGTCAGCGTGCTGCCGGGCGACCTGCGCCGCCCGCGGCTGGGCCTGACCGGCGAGCGGTGGACCGCGCTCGCCGACGAGGTGGACGCGGTCGTCGGCGTGGGCGCGGCCGTGGACTTCCTGCGCGGCTACCCCTCGCTGCGCGGCAGCAACGTCCTGGGCACCCTGGCCCTGGCCGAGTTCGCGGCGGCCGGCCGGCCCAAACCGCTGCACCACGTCTCCTCCGTCGCGGTTTTCAACGAGGTCGGCATCACCGCCATGGGCGAGGACGACCCGCTGGCCCGCGTCGACCGCCTCGTGGCCGGCTACGACCAGTCGAAGTGGGCGGCGGAGGTGGCACTGCGGCGTGCCCGCGACCACGGCCTGGTCGTCACCGCGCTGCGCCCGGGCGGCATCGGCGGGCACACCAGGACCGGCGCCCACAACCCGCGCGACCTCAGCAGCGGCCTGCTCGCCGCCTTCAGCCGCTTCCGCACCGTCCCGGCCTTCCGCCACCTCAACGCGGCGCCCGTGGACTGGGTGAGCCGTACCGCGGTGGCGGTGGTGTGCGAGCCCGACGCGTGGGGCTACGACTACCACCTGACCGGCGTCCCCAACACGCTCGACGACGTCGTACGGGACATGGCGCTGGGCGGCATGCACGTGCGGGTGCAGGACTGGGACACCTGGCGGGCCGACGCCCTCGCGCGGCTGGCGGCCGACCCGGTCCCCGAACTGGACTTCCTCACCCGGCTGCTGCGCAGCCCCACCGCGCTCAGGCTGTGCGAGGCCACCCTCGAAGGCCCGGCGGCCACCGACGACCGCGCCGCCGCGCTCGTCGCGGCACTCGGGCTGCCACCCGCCGCCCGGTACGACGCCCGGGCCCAGCTGAAGACGTTCGAGAAGCTCGCCGCCGACGGCCTGGCCCGGCTGCCGGATAGGGACGACCCGCCCTACCTGTGGTTCACCGAGCACGCCGAGGGCCGCGTCGGGCCGCCCGGCGGCCCCGCCGACACCCCCTGCTCGACCGAGCTGACCCTGTCGATCGCGAGCATGCACCAACTGGTCGCCGAGCGCCGGGTGGACGTGCGCGGCGAGCTGAACTGCCCGGCCCTGCACCCCGAGCCGGTCACGGTGACGCGCGGCGCCATCGTCGTACGCCCCGACGAGGGCATCCCCGAACAGCACGGCTCGCGGCACCCGTTGCTCGCCTACCGGCTGGAGTTGGCCGACGCCGGCGGCGGCCGCTGGTGGCTCACGGGCCGCAAGCACGCCCGGGCCCGCCGCGACGTGTGGCGGCAGACGCGGGCGCTGACCGTCGAGATCGGCCGCGCGGGCGAACCCGCCCTGCTCGCCGGCGAGATCGTCGTCCCCGCCGGCTCCTACGTCCGCGACCAGATCGACGGCATCCGGTTCGACCCGCGCTTGACCGCAGCCGAGCAGCGCGCTGCCAAGCTGGGCTGGCTGGGCTGGTTCGGCCTGGAGATGGGCCGCGGCCTGCTCGGCCCGTTCACCCGCGCCGCCGCCGAACTGCTCGACCTGCGCCGTACCACCACCCCCACGGAGCGCCGCCGATGACCTTCCGGACCAGGACGACCTCCCGCGCCGCCGCCGCTGCCCGGCCCGCGGTCCGCACGGTCAGGAGCGCCCCCGCCCTGCGGCCGCTCCACCACCGCCTCGACCCCGCCCGGGTGGAGGAGATCCCCTTCCACACCGCCGACGGCGTCCGGCTGGGCCTGACCCGGGTGGACACCGGCGAGATCGGCCGCCCCGCGGTACTGCTGCTGCACGGGCACACCGCGTCCGCCGACATGTTCCTGCTGCCCGAGACCCGCAACCTCGTCGACGTCCTGCTCGACGAGGGCTACGAGCCCTGGCTGCTGGACTGGCGCGGCAGCTGCCGGCTGCCCTACAACGCGACCGGCCGCAGGTACACGTACGACGACGTCGCCCTGTACGACCTCCCCGAGGCCGTCCGCCGGGTCCGCGACCGGATCGGCGAGCGCCCGCTGTTCGTGGTCGCGCACTGCATCGGCGCCCTCGCGCTGTCGCTGAGCATGACCGCCGGACTGGTGCCGGGGCTGGCCGGCGTGGTGTCCCAGGGCGTCTTCCTCACCCCGAAGCTCGCCGGCACCACCTCGCTGCGGATGTCGGTCGGGTGGGAGCTGCTGAGGTCCCGGATCGACCACATCCCGGTGGACTTCCGCACGGTCGGGCTGTGGTCGAAGTACACGCCGCTGTTCGCGCTCGCCGGCCGCCGGGCGGACTGCCCGGACCCGACCTGCCAGATGCTGCACCACTCCGCCTGGGGGTCGGGGGCCTCGCTCTTCGTCCACGAGCACCTGGCCGACGCCACCCACGGCCGCCTCGCCGAACTCCTCGGCCCGGCGCCGCTGTGGATCGTGCCCCACCTGCGGCGCATCGCGCAGGCCCGTACGGTCGTGCGCTGGCACGACACCGACCACCGCTACCGGGCCCTGCCGCCCAACGCGCTGGACGCCGCCGCCCGCATCGACACGCCCGTCCTGCTGCTGGCCGGCAGCGACAACGGCCTGTGGCTGGACTCCCAGCGGCTGTGCCGCGACGTCCTGGCCCGGCGGCAGCCGCAACTGGACGTGGCGTACGTCGAGATCCCCGGCTACGGCCACCTGGACACCTTCATCGGCCGGGGGGCCGCGCTCGACGTGTTCGGGCACGTCGTCGACTTCCTCGGCGCACGGCGCTGAGGAGCCCGGCCCCCGCGCCCCCCGGCGACCGTGCCCCCCGTGCCCCCCCGCACCCGCCACCACGGCATCGAGAGAGGAAGCACCGTGACCGCACCAGCCGTCACCACGCCGCAGACCCCCGGCCGCAGGGGTCTGCCGCTGATCGGCGAGACCATTCCCTTCCTGCGCGACCAGCAGAAGTGGGCACGCGAACGCTACGACCGGTTCGGCCCCGTCTCCGAGGCACACCTCATCGGCCGCAGGTGGCATGTGCTGCTGGGGCCCGAGGCCCTCGACGTGGCGATCGTCGACCGGGACAAGGCGTTCGAGGCCGGACCGGCCTGGGGCTACATCAACGGCGCCTTCTTCCGCGGCGGACTGGCCTACCTCGACGCGGAGGCGCACTTCCGGCAGCGGCGCATCATGGGCGGCGCCTTCACCCGCACCCACCTGCTGTCCTACCTCGACGGGATCAACGAGACGATCGCCGAGCAGATCGACGGCTGGGCCGGGCAGCCGGAGACCAGGGTCTACCCGGCGATGAAGCAGCTCACCCTCGCCATCGCCTCGCGCACCTTCGCCGGCATCCGGCTCGGCGCCGACGCGGCGCGCGTCAACGACGCCTTCACCGACTGCCTGCGGGCCAGCACCGCGTTCGTCCGGCGCCCGGTCCCCGGGCTGAGCTGGTCGCGCGGGCTGCGCGCCCGCCGGGTCCTGGAGCAGACCCTGCGCGCGCAGATCCCGGCCCGGCGCGCGGAGCCGGGCGACGACTTCCTCAGCGTGCTGTGCGGCGCCCGGGACGACGAGGGCAACGTCTTCACCGACGACCAGGTCGTCTGCCACATGATCGCGCTGCTCCAGGCCGCCCACGACACGACGACGTCCACCGTCACGTCGATGATGTACCGGCTGGTCCAGCGGCCCGACTGGCAGGAGCGCTGCCGGGCGGAGAGCCGGGCCCTGGGCACCGCGGGCCTGTCCTTCGACCAGCTCGACCGGCTGCCGAGCACCGACCTGGTCATGAAGGAGACGCTGCGGATCGACGCCCCGGTGCCGGCGCTGCCCCGGGTCGCGGTCGCCGACACCGAGGTGCTCGGCCACCGGCTGCCGCGCGGCTCCTTCGTGCTGGCACTGCCGCAGTTCACCCACCACATGCCCGAGTGGTGGGACGAGCCGGAGCGCTTCGACCCGCTGCGGTTCACCGCCGAGCGCCGCGAGGACAAGGTGCACAAGCAGGCGTGGTCGCCCTTCGGGGCGGGCCTGCACAAGTGCATCGGCCAGCACTTCGCCGGCATGCAGATCAAGGCGATCATGCACCAGGTGCTCAACCGCTTCGCCTGGTCGACGGACGAGGGCTACGAGGTGTCCTGGGACCGTACGACGGTGCCCCGGCCGAAGGACGGGCTGCGGGTGCGGCTGGTGGCGGCGGGCCGGCCGGGCACCGCTGCTGCCCCGGGCGCGGAGGGCACGGCGTGAGCGGGGCGGGCGGGGAACGCGTCCTGGTCACCGGCGTGACCGGGTTCGTCGCCGGGCACTGCGCCAAGCACCTGCTCGACCGCGGCTACAGCGTCCGCGGCACCGTGCGCAGCCTGGCGGACCCGGCGACGGAGACCCTGGAGAAGGCGCTCGCGCCCAGCGCCGGCGGCCGGCTGGAACTGGTGGAGGCCGACCTCACCGACGACAAGGGCTGGGCCGCGGCGGTGGCGGGCTGCGCCTATGTGCAGCACGTGGCGTCGCCCTTCCCGGCCAGCATCCCGGAGCACGTGGACGACCTGCTCGCCGCCGCCGTCGACGGCACCCGCGAGGTGCTCACGGCCTGCGCGCGGGACGGCGGCGTGCGCCGGGTGGTGCTGACGTCCTCCGCGGCGGCGGTCATCTTCGGCCACGCCACCCGCTCCGACCAGCGGCTGGACGAGACGGTGTGGTCGAACCCGGACGGCTGCGACGCCTACCAGAAGAGCAAGACGCTCGCCGAGCGCGCGGCCTGGGACCTGGTGGAGGCGCTGCCGCCCGAGCAGCGGTTCGACCTCGTCGCGGTGAACCCCGGGATGGTGATCGGGCCGCTGCTGACCCCGCGGGTCAACACGACGATGGAGGTGCTCGGGCGGCTGCTGCGGCGCGAGGTGCCGGCGTCGCCCCGGATGGCGTTCGCCGTCACCGACGTACGGGACGTCGCCGCCGCGCACCGCCTGGCCATGGAGTCCCCGGCGGCGCCCGGCAACCGCTACCTGTGCGCCGGCGAGAACCTGTGGATGCGGGACATCGCGCGGGTGCTCGCCACCCGTTACGCCAAGGTCCCCACCGGGCAGCTGCCGGACTTCGTCGTGCGGGCCGCGGGCCTGTTCGACCCCGCCGTCCGCCTCGCCGCCACCTACCTCGGCCCCCTGGAACGCACCACGTCCAACAAGGCGTTCCGCGAACTGGGCTGGACCCGCCGCGACCCGGCGGCCACCATACTGGACGCCGCGGAGAGCCTGATCGCCTTCGGCCTGGCCCCCGACCGGCGCAAGGTCCGCGCCTGACCTGCCGGGCCGGCCGCGCCCGCCCGCCGCGGGGTCACACCCAGCCGCGGCGGGCGGCCGCCAGGGCGGCCTGGAAGCGGGTGGTCGCGCCGAGCGCGGTCATCAGGTCATGGACCCGGCGCTGCGTGGTGCGCGTGCTCCAGCCCTGCGTCCGGGCGATCGCCGCGTCCGTCAGCCCCGAGGCCAGCAGCATCAGCAGGGTGCGGGTCTCCTCGCCCGGCGCCGCCGACACCGCCGCGGCCTCGCCCGGGGTGGCGGCCTCGGCCGTACGCGAGACCGGCACCGTACGGGGGACCGGCACCGTACGCGCGGCCGGTGCCGCACCCGATGCCGCGCCCGCACCCGATGCCGCGCCCGCGCCCGGGACCCCGGCCGCGGCGAGCGGCACCGCCCGGTCCCACTCCGCCTCGAACAGCGCCTCCAGCGCGGCCAGGATCGGCGACGGGTGCACCAGGTACGCCGCCGCGTGCCCGCCGGCCGACAGGCTGAAGGGTATGAGCGCGGCCACCGTGTCGCGTATCACCAGCTTCAGCGGCAACTCACCGCGCACCCGGGCCTGTTCGCCGGCCGCCACGCTCGGCAGGATGTCGTCGAGCAGCCGCCCGGGCCAGGCCACGGCGTCCCGCGAGTAGATCACGCGGTGCACCACGCCGACGCGCTGGCGCTGGAGCTGGTGCTGGAGGTTGCTGCCGGGACGGTCGATGTACGGCGGCAGGTCGAACGCGCGCACCTCGCGCTCGGCCTCGTTGATCAACCGGCCCGCGGCCGCGCTGATGTCCTCACGGCGGGTCAGCAACTCCACCGCGATGTCCGGGTCGTTGATCCGCAGCGCCTCGCGGTGCGTCTCGGCCAGCCGCTGCACCAGCGAGCGCGCCGCGTCCAACTGCCGCTGCCGGTCCTGGATCAGCGCGGTCACCGCGACGTCCGGCGGGGCGGCGGTGAAGCGCGGCGGCCGGCTCCCGGCGCGGGTGGCAAGGCCCTTGGCGACCAGCGCCCCGAGCGTCTTCGCGACCGCCGCGGTGCTCGCGCCGCAGGCGTGCGCCAACTCCGAGGCGCTGCACCGCGGCAGGCCGACGAGCACGGTGTAGACGCGCTCTGTTTCGCCACCGAGTCCCAGCACGTCAAGTTTCATGGTCTCCCCGCAGGTCGTCTGGCGGACCCCCGCCACCTGGCACAACCCGGCCAGCGTGAACATCTTGCGCATGATCGGCGCCGGTTGGCATCTTCCACCGCACAGGGCGCTTCCCCGCGGCGACGAGGCCGCCGAGGACGCGCCCGCCCACTTCCCTGTGCGCCCGCACCCGCACTCCCTTCGTCGGAAGGTGTTCCATGCGCCGCTCCACACCGCCCGGCAGGGCAAGAGGCCGCGCCCGTACCGCCGTGGTGGCGGTCCTCGCGGCCGTCGCCACCGCCGCGGCCGTTCCGACAACGGTGTCAGCGGCGACGCCGCGGGCGCACGCGTTCTCCGCCCCGGCCGCGCCCGCCTCCGCGGCGGGGTCCGGCAACTCCCTGCCCTCCGCCGCCGGTTCGCCGCTCGGCACCTCCTCCGCGCCCACCCCGCCCACCGCCCAGCGCCAAGGCGCCGTGCCCGGGCAGGTCCTGGTGACGCTCGACGCCGGCACCTCCGTGACCGGCGCCGCCGTGCCCGGCACCCGGATCGCCGCGCGCCGCCCCCTCACCAGCAACGCCACGCTCGACGCGCGGCTGAAGGCCGCGGGCGCGCAGTCCCTGAGCCCGCTGCTGCCGGGCGTCTCGGCATCCGCGGCCGCGACGCTGACCGGCGCCGCCCGCGACCGGCTCGGCGCGAGCGCCCCCGACCTCGGCCGCACCTACGTGCTGCGGACCTCCACCCAGGACACGGCCGCCGTGGCCCGCCAGTTGGCGAAGAGCCCGGGCGTGGCCTCGGCCGAACCCGACCGCTACGTCAACACCATGAACACCGGCGCCCAGCGCCTGCCCGCGTCCGCCACCGCGCCCGGTACCGCGACCGCGCACACCCCCGCCGCGAAGGCGGCACCGGGCACCGGCACTCCGGCCGCCGGCGCCGTGCCCTCGAACGCCACCCTCGCCGACTCCGCGCAGGCGTTCCTCAACGCGGGCGGTGTCGACGCGGTTGGCGCCTACGCGGTGCTGAAGGGGGAGTTCGGCCAGCAGCCCGGCACCGGCGAGACCATCACCAACGTGTCGGTGGGCGACCTCACCGACCAGGCGATGGCCGACGCCGGGGACACCTACGTCCAGGAGAACGGTCCGACCACCGTGCTCCGCGACGGGCAGCGCTACCTCGACCTGCCGTCGATGCCGCTGATCCCGGCGTACGTCGCGAAGGACGCCGGCGGCCTGGACGGCGCGGCCGCCACCGAGCAGCAGGACGCCACCCTCGACGAGGTGATGCTCGACTTCGGCGTGATGGCGCCGCTGCCGCACGACCAGCAGCGAGCCTCGGCCACCGGCAGCGGCTACACCGACCTGCTCGGCATCGCCCCCGGCGCGAACTACCGGCTGGTGGTGCCCGAGCAGCCCACCACCGACCGGATCGCCGGCGCGCTGCTGGCGGCGGCCGACCAGACGCCCCGGCCGGACGTGATCACCGCGAGCCTCGGCTTCGGCACCGACGCGCAGGGCCTGCCCGGCCGCTACCTGGAGGACGACCCGGTGATCCGCTCGGTCGTCGCGTCGATCGTGCAGCACGACCACATCGTGGTGACGATCTCCTCCAACGACGGCACCCGCCTCTACACCCCGGCCTCGGTCGGCCCGGACGGCGGCAGCACCCCGACCGACACCGCGACCGGCCGGGAGCAGCCGACCACCATCGACGACGACGCGCTGTCCACCACACCGACCCGCGTGCCCGACACCGGCGCCATCGCCGCCGGCGGCAGCACCCTGGACGACACGCTGGCCCAGGGTGCCGACGGCCCCGCCACCACCGCCGAGACCCGCCTCAGCGGCTTCGGCAGCTTCTCCTCCGGCTTCGGCACCCGGGTCGACCTGTCCGCGCCCAGCGACAACATCCTCGCCTTCTCCCACCCGGCCGGCGGCTCCGCCCAGGACGTCGACGTCTCGCTCAACGGCGGCACCTCCGCCTCCGCGCCCGAGATCGCCGCGGCCGCCGCCGTGGTGCTCCAGGCCGGGCGGCTCGGCGGCCGCGCGCTGACCCCGCAGCAGGTCCGCGACGTGCTGGAGCAGACCGGCCGCGCGGTGCCGACCCCGCCGCAGATCGACCGCACCCTGCACGTCGGCCCGCAGATCGACGTGACCGCCGCCGCCGAGCGCGCGCTCGGTGGCAAGGCGCCCGCACACCCGGCGCTGGTCCGGGTCTCGGTCGCCCACCGCGTCACCCAGGGCGGCCTGGGCGGCGACTTCCTGGAGGGCACCGACCCCAACCGGATCGACCTGGACGACATGGCCGCGGGCGGCGACGGCGAGGGCCTGGCCGGCCCGGTCACCTTCGCCGGCGACGTCACCGGCCGGACCGGCCCCGGCACCTCCTACACCCTCACCGTCGGCAAAACCGTCTTCCGCTCCGCCACGCCCGCGATCCGCGTCACCCCGACCCGGCTGCTGGCCGCTGCCGGGCTGCCCGTGGCCGCCACCGCGGACCGCCAGGTCACCGTCACCTACGCGGTGGCCACCGGCGGCCACACCGTCGCCAGCGAGCGCCGCACCCTCACCGTCGGCCCGAGCGACGGGCGTTACGCCGAGGCGGCCGCCCCCACCGCGCCCTCGGTCGTCGCCGCCGGGCAGGCGGTGAAGGTCTCCTACGACCTGACCGGCGTCGCGAAGACGTCCGACCCGCAACTGGTCGTGTCCACCGCGGGCCACTGGAACCCGCAGCTGGCCCCGCTGTTCACCGCCGCCTGGCACCAGGCGCTGACTGCGGACAAGGGCACCGTCACGATCCCCGCCGCCGCCTTCGCCTCCGGCGGCGGGATCTACGGCATCGGCGTGGTCCAGTACGGCTACGGCGGCAACCCCCAGCAGACCGGCTACGGCGAGTTCGCCCCGATCCGGGTGGCCGGCGCCACCGCCGCGCAGCGCCCCGGCGCGCCGCTGCTGTCCACCGCCGCCACCGCTCCCGGGCACAGCGCCGAACCCACCCGCGCCGCCCCCGGGTTCGACGTGCGCTACGACGTGCGCGACGTGCCGGGCGCGCACAGCGCCGAGCTGGAGTTCTCCGCCCCCGGCCCCACCTCCTACGGCGCGCTGAACACGTTCACCAACGCCAACGGCACCGGCCTGGACGACGACGGCGTGGACGCCCCCTCCGCCGCGCACCGCGCGGTGCCGGGCACCTCCGGCACCGCCCACCTGGACGCCGCCGCGCTCGGCCTGACCGGCTCCGACAGCTACGAGGTGCGGGTCCTGGCGCTGGACCGCTCCGGGCACGTCGTCGGCCAGGCGTCCGCGCTGTCCACGCTCGCCTTCGACGACGGCCTGGCCCCCGCCGGCTCCTCGGTGACCGGCTTCGCCGCCGACGGCGCCCACTCGGTGGCCGCGCTGGCCACCGCCGCCGGCGGCAGCGAGGTCCGGCACTACGCGACGGCCACCGGCCGCTACGGCGCCGCCTTCGCCGCCGACCCCGCGGCCGGCTCCGCCTACCAGGTCGTCGGCGCCACCGACGACCGCGCGCTGCTGGTGCACCGCACCGCCGACGGCACGGTGCGGGTGGAGACGTGGAACACCGCGGCCGACACGCTCCTGGGCAGCACCGCGCTGACCACGGCCGACGGCGCCTACGTCACCGGCCGCGTGGACGCCGCCCACCGGCGCGGCGCCCTGCTGCTGCACGGCGCCGGCGGCGACCTCGTCCTGCCGGTCGACCTGGCCGACGGCACCGCGGCCGCCCCCATCCCCGCCGACCCGGCCGGGGTCTCCGCCGGGTCCTACGGGCTGCTGACCGTGGACCGCTCCACCGGCGCGGTGCTGCTCGCCCGCCAGGCCGGAGCGTTCAACTGCCTGGGCAGCGCCACCGTCGCCCGCGTCGACCTGACCGCACGCACGGTCACCGCGGACGGCAGCACCTCGGCGTGCAGCCACGGCATCGCCTCCGACGGCGCCGGCACCCTGTACAACCTGTCGGCCACCGAGATCAGCGTGAACATCGTGCCCACCGGCGTCATCTCCGGCATCGACGAGGCCACCGGCGCGAGTGCCGCCGTCGGCACGGACGGCTCGGCGAGCGTACGCCTGGGCAAGCCGGCCTCCCTCGCGGTCGACGGCACCCACAAGATCGCCGTGGTCTCCTACGCCTCACCCGCGGGCACCGCGTACTTCGGCGCGGGCATGTACGTGCCGGACAACAACGCGACCGGGCAACTGGTCGTGGTGGACCTGGCCACCGGCAAGGTGCTGCGCACCGTCACCGGCGTCACGCTCGGCGGGCACTCCGCGCCGAACGACACGATCCAGCTCGACCCGGCCACCCGGACCGGCTGGACCTACGGGGCGTACGACGAGCAGATCCAGCAGTTCTCGTACTGACCCGGGGCCACCGACCCGCTGCTACTGACCCGCGGCGCCCCGCGCCCGGCCGCATCCGGCCGGGCGCGGGGCGCTGTCGAGGAGGCCGGCTGCACGCGTCAACTCACCTTCACCTTCAGGATCTTGTCGTCCCCGGGCCGGGGGCTGATCCGGCCGTCGGTGTTGCTGGTGGTCACCAGCAGGTCGCCGTCGTAGCCGAGGACGGTGCGCAACCGGCCGTAGCCGGCGACGAGTTCGCTCTGCGGGGCGGCGACGAGCCGGGTGCCGTCCAGGGGGATGCGCCACAGGCGTTCGCCCTTGAGCGCGGCCATCCAGATGCAGCCGTCGGCCCAGGCGATGCCGCTGGGGGAGTCGGTCTCGGTGCCGAACTGGGCGACGGGCGAGGTGTATCCGGCGTGGCTGGTCTTTCCCTGGGTGGCGGGCCAGCCGTAGTTGTGGCCGGCCTCGATCAGGTTGAGCTCGTCGGCCTTCCGGTCGCCGAGTTCCGAGGCCCACAGGTTGCCCGACGGGTCCCAGGCCAGGCCCTGCACGTTGCGGTGCCCGATGGTGTACACCACGGACCGGCCGAACGGGTTGCCCGGAGCCGGCTTGCCGTCGGGCGTCATGCGCAGGATCTTGCCGCCCAGCGAGGACTTGTCCTGCGGCAGCGCGGTGTTCTCGGCGTCGCCGGTGCCCGCGTAGAGCATGCCGTCGGGGCCGAACGCGATCCGGCCGCCGTTGTGGTGGATGCTGCGCGGGATGCCCTTGAGGATGACGTGGAGCGTGCCGAGCTGGTGGCCGGCGCTCGCCGTGGGCGTGTACGTCAGCTTCGCGACGCGGTTGTCGGTCGCGGTGGAGAAGTAGACGTAGATCAGCCGGTCGCGGGCGAAGCGCGGGGACAGCGCCAGTCCCAGCAGGCCCGTCTCGCCCTGGGAGCTCTTGGTGGAGACCACCCCGGGCACCGTGCCGGCCACGGTGCGCTTGCCGCCGCCCGGCGCGATCCGCTGGATCACGCCGGTGTCGCGCGAGTTGACCAGCAGGTCGCCCCCGGGCAGCCGGACCATGCCCCACGGCACGTTCAGGCCGCTGGCGACGGTGCCGGTGACCTTCGCCGACCCGGTGGCCGAGCCCGCGGTCGGGGTCGGTGCGGGGGTCGTGGCCACGGCGGAGGGCGCGGAACCCGCGGAGCCGGCCGTGCCGGTCGTACCGGTTGTACCGGTCGTGCCCGTCGCTCCCGTCGCGGGCGTGGCCGTCGTCGGGGTCGCCGACGACGAGGAGCCGTCCGAGGCCGAGGAGCAGCCCGCCAGCAGCAGCGCCGCCGCCGCGGCGGCGCACCCCGCCGCCCGCAGCCGCCGCGCTCCGGCGCCCGCCCCGCGCGGCCCGTCCGCGTGCCCCGTCCCTGCCCTGCGCCATCCCGTCATCCGACCGGTCGCCCTTCCTCGTCGCAGCCGGCGCGGTGCGGTGCGCCCGGCCGGGCCCGCCGCGGACCCTGCGACCACTCCTACCCGATGCCCCCGCCCGCCGCGACCCCGCGCGCCGGGGGCTGCGCCGGCCCGGGGTCAGTGCGCGGCCAGCAGCTGCCTGATGCCGCGGCGGACGAAGGCGCGGGCCCGCAGGGCACGGCGTACGCGGCGGGGCAGCCCGATCGGCGGCGGGGCGGAGTAGCGGCGGTCGCGGATGTCGCGGACCAGGTCGGCGGGGGCGCCGAGTTCGGTCAGCACGTCGAGGGCCTCGCCCTTGGTGATCAGGCGCCCGTCGCGCAGGGTCACGGTGGCGCGGGCCAGCACCAGCGGGCCGAGGTCCACCCAGATGTCCCGCAGCCAGGGCACCGGGCTGCGGGTCGCCGGGAGCCAGAAGCGGGCCAGGTCGTGCCGGATGAACTCCTCCAACTGCCCGGGGGCCAGCGGCGGCAGCAGTTCCGCGGCCGGCGGACCGTACAGCGTCAGCGCGCCGTCGTGCAGCTCGCGGCGGGTGACGGGCGTCACGGGGCGCGCCATGAGGTGGTTGTGCGCCCAGGTGAAGTGGTCGGCGCGGGCGTCGTCGAGCGCGGTCCGGGCCATGTACGTGCAGTGCAGCTTGGCCGCGGCGGGTTCCTCGGCCAGCAGCCGCCGGTGGACGGCCCCCAGCTGTTCGCGGTGCCCGGCGTCCGGCGGGGTCTCGACGACCGCGACCAGGTCCAGGTCGCTGTGGCCGGGCCGGAAGTCGCCCATCGCCAGCGAGCCGTGCGCCCATACGGCCACGACCGGGGCCGCCGCGGTCGCCTCGGAGACGAAGCGCTGGAGCACGAGGTCCGTTTCGGTGGCCGCCATGCCGTCATCGTCGCACCGGCCGGTCCCGCGGCGGACCGTTTCCCGCCGACCGGCCCGGGGGTGGTGCGGGTGGTGCGGGTGGTGCGGGGCTGGCCGGGCAGGCGGGACGGGCGGAAATCGCGTGGTCGCGGGCGCGGCAGGCGCTCTAGGGTCGCGGTATGTCTCTTCGTCTTCGTATGCGCCAGGCCCTGCCGGAAGCGATGCGCGCCCGGGACAAGGCCGCCGTGAGCGCGCTGCGTTCGGCGCTGGCCGCGCTGGACAACGCCGAGGCGGCGCCCGTGGACGAGGGCGCGCTGCGCGGCCTGGCGCTGGAGCAGGCGCCGGTCGGGGCGGGGGCCACCGAGGTGGAGCGGCGCGCCCTGAGCGAGGAAGAAGCGGCGGGCGTCGTACGGGCCGAGGCCGACGAACGGGAGGCGGTCGCGGCCTCGCTGACCGCGCCCGCCCACGCCGAGCGGGCCGCCCGCCTGCGCGCGGAGGCCGCGGTGCTCCACCGCTTCCTCACCGCCGAGTTGCCGTAAGGAGGGCTGTGTCACCGCGACCGGGGGGTGAGACGGACAAGTTCGGCAACCGCTACGAGGGCGCCTGGACCATCAGGCACGCGCTGTACGTGCTCCTGGGCAGGGGAACGTCGATCTGCCTGGAGCCCAGCGGGCCGGTGGGCGAGGGGGTCGAGTTCGTCTACCGCCATGCCGGGGAGACGGAGGTCCACCAGGTCAAACGGCAGGACCGGAACGCCAACGGCTGGAACGTGGCCTCGCTGCGGGCCAAGGGGATCTGGGACCACCTACGTTCCCATGTGACGGCCGGACGGACCTTCTGCTTCGTCTCCGCACTCCCCGCCCGCGCGCCGACTCACTGCCCGACCGGGTGGCCCGTCTCCTTCAGGCGCGCAGGTCGGATTCCTCCTCCCCGGACTGGCTGAAGCAGATCGTCTTCCGCAGCAGCCTGGCCGGCAGCCGGTCCCTCTTCGACCTCGTGCTCGACGGCGTGCGATCCGGCCTGTTCGGCGGAGCAGAACGCGAACTGTGGATTCCGGTGAGTGAACTCGCAGAAGAGAAGCCCGGCTGGGCGGTCGAGTTGCTGGACGTGCTCCTGACGGAACAGGTGAGTTCTCCGCGGCTCGACCCGCACGGACGGGTCGCCTTCCTGCTGGGTAGGGACCACGAGGCCCTCCGCGCGGTGGAGGCTGCCGCCGCCGGCGCCCCGGAGGAGTTCTTCGTTCGGCTGGTGCCGGTCCTGATGGCGGTGGTCGAAGCGACGGCCCGCACGACAGCGGACGGATGGCCGGTCCGCGACCGGCAGTTCCCGTACCGTCACGCGGACGACGACCCCCGAGACCTGGGCGGGGCTCTGGTCCACGGCCTGGCCGCTGCCCTGCGGCTCCTTGCCCGGCAGGACCCCGCCCGGGTGCCCGAGCTGGTGCGCGGACTCGTCGGCCTGCCGTACGACACCACGCAGTGGCTCCTCTACCGATCCCTGTCCGCAGCCGGTCCCTCCCTCGCCGACTGGTCGGCCGAGATCCTCCTCGAGGGTGCCCACCGCCTTCTGACCGGCTCCGCGGAAAACGTCGTATGGGGCACCCGGGAGGTTCTCCTCACCATCGGGGGGACCCTCTCCGACAAGACCCTGGGGCGGCTGGAGCACATGCTGCTGCACCTGCGCCTTCCCCCGGACGGGCAGCTCTCACCCTGGCACGAGTTCACGCTGCTGACGGCCCTGCCGGAAGCGCGACTCTCCGAGCGGGCGGCACGCCGCCTCGGCGAACTGCGCCGGCTCCACGGCGACCGGCGTCAGCCCGACGAGCCTGAGGGCATGACCGGTGGGTCCATCGGTCCGCCCATTGCTTCGGAGTCGGCCCAGCACATGAGCGACGACCAATGGCTGACCGCCATGCGAAAGTACAGCCGGGACGAGACCAACTGGACGAACTTCACCGGCGGCGCGGGCGAACTGGCCCTGGTGCTGCACACGATGACGGTGGCGGACCCCGATCGGTTCGCGCGGCTCGCGCCGCGGATCGACGCCGGGACACACCCCGCCTACGGTGCCGCGCTTCTCCGCGGCTTGGGCGAGGCCGAAGCATGTGCCGACCCGGAACCGGTCTTCGCGGCGGTACGCCACTTCGCGGGCCACCATCAGACGGAACAGGACCGTTGGCTGGGAGACACGCTACGGAAATACCTCGACAGTGTTCCGCGCGACCTGGTGGAAATGCTTCTGGAGTGCGTTCTCGGGTCGGACGGGACGGGAACGGCCGAACACCCGGATCGCGCGGGTGCGGACGATCCGTCGCGTGACCTGCTCACCGCTGGGATCAACACGGCGCCGGGCAGCGCAGCCTGGGCGCTCGCCGACCTGCTCGTGCGGGACCCGGACGGGTCCCGCGCCTTAGTGATCGTGCCCCGCCTGCGGCACCTGGCAGATGTTCCGTCCCTCGACGTCCGGGCGTGCGTGGCCCGCGTGCTCCACGCCGCGATCGGTCACGACCGCCAGGCCGTCGCCGACGCCTTCGGCGCGCTGGTCCGCGGGCCTGACCACCTCCTGGCTTCGCCGTACGTGTCCCGCCTGGCCGTGGCCTTGATGCACGGGGACCCGGGCGCGGTCCGGCCCCAGGCGGAACGCATGCTGACGTCCGCCGTGGACGCGGTACGGCGGTTCGGCGGACAGGTCGCCGCGCTGGCGGCGATGGAGTGGGCGATGCCGGACCTGCTGGCAGCGGTGCTCGCAGGACACGACGCGGCGCAGCGGCAGGGAGCCGCCGGCGTGTGCGCCGTACGCCTTGGCAACACCGGGGACGCCGCGCTCGCCCATCATGCGCTCGTCCGGTTCTTCCACGATCCCGAGGCGGAGGTACGGCAGGCAGCTGCGGAAGTAGCGGCCGAACTGCGGGGCCGGCGACTGGGACCGCACCGACGGACACTTGACGCACTGATGGATTCCCTCGCCTTCGAGACGGCCCTACCGCAGTTGCTGATCACGCTCGAACGCGCCCCCGACCGGATCGACGAGCTGGTTCTGACGTGTGTCCGCCGCTTCATCGCGGTCTTCGGAGCCGCGTCGGCCGACCTGCGGCGTGGCGCGGCGGCCAATGCCCGCCACATCGGCGAACTGCTGGTGCGGTCGTACGTCCAGGCGTCCTCGCCCACGCGCAGGTCCGAGATCCTCGACCTGCTGGACGAGCTGCTGCTTCTCGGTTCCTACGGAGTGGCCAAGGCGATCAGCGACATCGATCGGAACTGAGCGGGACCGGTTGCTCCGCGATGCCGCGAGGCCGGTGGAAGAGGTACGGCCGATGCCTCGGATGTGCGCCGCCGCGCGCCCTGCCATGCGTCCGGCGCATCAGACGACGCGTTGAGAGCACCCGGCACCGCCAGGGGCCGCGTGCTGTGCTGTGCGGATGACGTACAACGCGAAGCCCCTTGGGCGGGTCACATTTCTCGACACGTTGCCGCACGAGGCGCGTGCGGCGTTCTCCCAACTCGGCACTCCGCGCCGATACGCCAGCGGAGAGTTACTCATCCGCGAGGGCGAACACGTGCCGGAGCTGATGGTCCTCCACGAGGGCCTGGTGAAGGTGACCGCACGACTGGACGATCAGCGGGTCGCGCTGCTGGACATCAGGATGGACGGGGACGTGGTGGGCGAGTTCGCGACGTTGGACTTCGGGCCGCGGTCGGCCACGGTCACGGCGTGCAGCCAGGTCACTGCCACTGTCGTCCAACGGCACGAGCTCGAACCTGCCAACCCCGGGATCTGGAAGGCGCTCTGCTGCATGGTGGCCGGCCGCGCGCGCCGGTCCGTCCGCTGGCGACTGGACTTCGGTGGGCAGCCGGTCGATGTGCGGCTGGCCCGTGTGCTGGTCGAACTGGCCGAGTCCTATGGGCGGCCCGATCCTGGTCGACCTGGCTCGGGTGCGGTGCTCATCGACGTCGACCTGTCGCAGTCCGAGTTCGCCGAGCTCATCGGGTCCACGCGGAACACCGTGCACAAGCATCTCGCGCTGCTGCGGGACGACGGCATCATCCGCACCGGAGAGCGGCGGACCTACGTACGGGACCTGCGCCGTCTGCGGGAGAAGGCACGGCTGTGCGTGCGGGTCGACCGGGGTCGCGAGCACGGCACCGGGCAGAGGGCAAGGATTTCGCGTTAATACGGCTTTCTCGATGATGTCGGCCTCCTTCTCGGACAGTTGGCGTGCACCGCACCCAACACCATCCGAAAGGTGATGAGCCGTGAACGAGATCTCCCTGTACCCCCCGCCGGGCGGCCTCCCGCGCCGCCGGCTGTGTCTGGCCGTGGACGTGGAGCAGTACAGCCGTTTTGACACCCGGACACAGTCGGCCGTCCAGGCCGACTTGGTCCGGATGCTGGACGAGGCGGCGGCGGCGACCGGGCTGGACCGCACTACTTGGGCTCGCCAGCCGCAGGGCGACATGGAGTTCGCCGTGCTCCCCGAAACCACGCCGGAGACGTCCGTGCTGGGCCCGTTCGTGCACCATCTCGGGGCGCGCCTTGCGGACCGCAATGCCCGGTCGGCCGCCCCCCGGGTCAGGCTGCGGCTGGCGGTCGACATCGGCGTGGCCGCGGACGCCGCTCTCGGGCATGCCGGCCCGGCGCCCGTCGCTGTGGCGCGTTACGTCAACGCGTACCAGTTGAAGGAAGCACTCGCCGCCCTCACCACCGCGGATCTCGCGGTCATCGTGTCGGACCGGCTGTACCAGGATGTCGTGCGGTCCGGCCTGGTCGGCCTCGACCCGGCCCAGTACGTGCGGGTCCACGTCCAGGTGAAGGAGTTCGGCGGGTACGGCTGGATTCGGGTGCCGGGCCACACCTTCGACGAGGTGCGCCGGTGTGAACCTGCCGCTCCGGAGCCGCGCTCCTCGTCCGAGGGCTCCACTCCGAGCCGGACGCCGCTGTCCCAGCACGTCCACCACGGCGTCGCGGTCGGGGGGAACGTGTCCGGTGCCCTCACGGTCGGCCCGTACGGGTGGCCTGCGCGGACCGGTCCTGGGGCCGCCGAGTGACCGCGCCGGCCGAGGACGAGGGCGAGAACCGTCCCGAGGCGGCGTCGGACGAGGGCGAGGACCGTCCTGAGCGCTGGGACCGCCAGTGGGCGGAGTACGGGGTCAACGTCGGCCACGCCGTGTACGGCGGCATCCACATTCACCCTCCCATTGCGCCAGGCCCGTCGTCCCGGCCTGTGGGCGGCATGCCGTACCTGGGGCGCGTCGCGCGCCACCGGAAGTTCCTGACCACCCTCGCCGACTTCGCACAGGTGTGCCGCCGAGCCGTCCGAGCCATGTCGGACCTCCGACTCGACGATGCCGGAAAGGAGCAACGATGACATCGACCGGGACCAAGGGCGTCTTCGCCCGAATCGACAGCAGGGTGCTCGAACTGTCATGCGGGCCGCGCACGTCGCCCGTAGAGAGCAGGAACGCCCTGTACGGGCCGCGACGGGACGCGGAGGCGGGCGCGGCGGTCCTGCGGGAAGCCGTCCGTGCAGCGCAGGGCGAACGCGGCGACAGCGACGGACGGCTGTTCGTCGTCTGGTTGCTCCTCCCCGGGTGCTACCGGACCCTGCATCGCCTGTGCCGCCAGTGGCCGGTGGATCGTGCCGATCTCGAGGCAGAAGCCGTCCTTGCCGTACTGGAAGCCGTCGATGCCGCCGACCCGGACGACCCCGCGACGGGCGCACTCCTGGTCAAGGGCGCGGTGAACCGGATGTGGGCGTACGCGAAGCGCGTCGCAGCGGAGATCCCGGTGGCCGACGTCGGTGCGATCGCCGAGGCTCGCAACCGCGTCGACCCGCAGGAGGAGCTGCCCAGCTCGTACGAGGAGTGGGACTTGCACGTCATGCCGCCGCCGCGCCGTGAGGGGCTGAAGGCCACGCTCCGCTTCGCCGAGCCGCGCTCCCGGCAGCGCGGCGGGCGGGACGGAATCCGCCTGGCCGACGTGGTGTTCCGCGCGCGCCGCCACGAGGAGGCCGACCTCGTCGGCACGCTGGCCCTGCGCCCGACCGGAGCGGACCGGTGAGCGCGCGGTCCGGCCCGCCGCTGGGCTTCGCGGAAGCGCTCGACCTGCCCCTGAGCGTCGATCTGCGGACGGCTGCCCGAGCCCTCGGCATCTGCCCGGCAACGGCGTACAAGCTGATCCGCCTCGACGCCTTTCCCTGCACCGTGTTGCGCCTCGGCTGGCGCTACCGCATCCCCACGGCCGGCCTGCTGCGTGCCCTCGGCATCGAGGAACGGCCGGTCTACGCCGTGCCTCTGGAAGACGACGCGTCACCTGACGCCAGGTTCGACAACACCCACCCGCATGTATCGGAGGTTTCGACATGAGCATCCCGTCCCTGCTGCGGCAGAAGCCGGACCAGCCCCTGAAGTGCTTCGCCGTCGGCCCCATCGGCGATCCGCATGCCGCCTACGGCACTCCTGAACACGAGGCGTACGAGCACCACCTGGCCGTCTTCGAGCAGGTGATCGCGCCTGCCTGCGCGAAGCACGGCATCACCGTGCTGCGCGCGGACGGCATCGCGCACGCCGGTGACATCAACGAGCAGATCTGTCGGCATGTCGTCGAGTCCGATCTGGTCATCGCGGACGTCACCGGTGGCAACCCCAACGTGATGTACGAACTGGGCCTGCGGCACATCACCGGCAAGCCCACGATCCACATCGGGGAAGCTGCGCAACTGCCCTTCGACATCGCGTCGATCAGGACGATCCGGTACCAGCGCACCCGAAGCCATCTGGCTGCCGCACGCCGCGAGATCGAGAGCGCTCTGGAGGCCGGACTCCGGGACGGGTTCGAACTCCTCACGCCCGCAAGGGTGCTACGTGGGCTCCAGACCGGTGACGGTACGACACCGACCGAGGACGAGGGCGGCGAGGCGGACGAGGACCCGCCCGGGCTGCTGGACGACTTCGTCGTGATCGAGGACGGAGTGGGCGAGGTGACCTCCGACCTGGAGGAGATCACGAAGACGGTCGAGACGATCGTGACGCTCACCGAGCAGGCCAGCGTCGAGGTGCTCGATCTGGCCCATGCGAACGCGCCCGCCAGTGCACGGCTCGCCGCCGTGGGGCGGTACGCACGGGCACTCGGCGGGCCGGCTACCGAACTGAACACGGTCGCGGAGAGGTTCGCGGGACGCATGGCGACCATGGACAGCGGCGTGCGTGCCGCACTCGGCCTGATCGAGATGACACTGCCCGAGGAGCGGGGTGAAGGGGCGGAAGAGTTCCTGGAGCAGTTGACGTCCCTGGCGGAGATGGCGCAGGAGGGTTTAGTGCAGGCCGCCTCCTTCGGCGAGTCCCTGGAGGGATTGGTCCGTATGAGCCGACAACTGCGCAAGCCCGTGAAGGAGATCACCGCGGCGGTTAAGCAGCTGACCTCCTCGATCGGAAGGACGGGGGAGTGGGCGGAGAAGGCCCGCGTGCTTTCGCGGAGCGCCGCCGCTGCGTGACGCGGTCGCGGTAGGGCGCAGGGGAGGGGTCCGGCCCGTGGGGCCGGGCCCCTTTGCGTGCCTGGTGCGCCTGCGGTGCGCTCACGTCCCCGGGGGCAGGTCGAAGGCGGTGGGGAGGGTGCCGGGGGTGACCGGGGTGCGCTGGCCGCTGCCCGAGACGGGGAGGCGGGCGCCGTCCAGGGCCGGGTCGACGTAGCGGGCGAACCATTCGTCGAGCCGGGCGGCGAGCTCCGCCCGGGTGCCTGCGTGCTCGGGTGCGTCCGCGAGGTTGCGCTCCTCGCCGGGGTCCGCGGCGAGGTCGTACAGCTCGTGCGGGCCGTGCGGGTAGCGGTGGACGTACTTCCGGTCGCGGGTGCGGATCATGCGGACCGGGCCGTACTCGTCGTAGACGACCACCCGTTCGTGGCCGGAGGGGTGCCCGGCGTCCGCGAGCAGGGCGGCGAAGGAGCGGCCGGGCAGCTGCGGGTCCGGGGCGTGGTCCAGGCCGAGGTGGTCGACGAGGGTGGGCAGCACGTCGTACTGCGACAGCAGGGCGTCGCAGACGCGCCCGCCGGGGATGCGGCCGGGCTGCGCGGCGATGAAGGGCACCAGCACCGAGCTGTCGTACATGTTCTGCGGGAAGGTGCCGTTGCCCTTGCCCCAGATGCCGTGGTGGCCGGCGTTGAAGCCGTTGTCGCTGGTGAAGACGACCAGGGTGGACCGGGTGAGGCCGAGCGCGTCGAGCCGGTGCAGGACCCGGCCGATGGCGGCGTCCATCGCGGTGGTCGCCGCGAAGTAGCCGATCAGCGCCTGCCGGGTGTCGGGTTCGCCGCCGACCGGGGAGCCGTCGTCGGCGAACGGCTGCCAGGGGTGCGGCGGACCCTGCGGGCAGGTCTCGAAGGCGCAGTCCTCGTACAACGCGGTGTAGCGGCTGGGGTGCTGGCCCTTCCACGGCTTGTGCGGCGCGGTGAAGTGCAAGGAGAGGTGGAAGGGTTCGGGGCGCTCGGCCTCGGCGGCCAGGAAGCGCTCGGCGTCGGCGGCGAGGGCGTCGGTGAGGTAGTCGGGCTCCTCGGTGCGGACCCCGTCGCGGTACATCGGCGCGCCGCGGTAGGGGCCGCCGCCGCTCTCGTGGGCGTACCAGTGCACGAAGCCGGGGCGGGGCCGGTCGTTGGCGCCCAGGTGCCACTTGCCGCTCAGGCCCAGCCGGTACCCGGCGCCGGCGAGCAGATCGGTGAAGAGGGTGCGGCCGGCGAGGAAGTCGATGCCGGTGCGGCCGGCGTGGTGGTAGGAGAGCCAGTCGTGGACGCCGTGCTGGGAGGGCAGTTGGCCGGTGAACAGCGAGGCGCGGGCCGGTGAGCAGACCGGCGAGGTGCAGAAGAAGCGGCTGAGCAGCACGCCGCCGGCCGCCAGCGCGTCCAGGTGCGGGGTGTGGATCTCGTGGTTGCCGGCGCAGCCCATGGCCCACGGGCCCTGGTCGTCGGAGAGGATCAGCAGGACGTTCGGGCGGTCCGGATCGTGGCTGGCCATGGCGCTCCAAGCAGGTGCGGCGCCGGGCCCGGGGCGGGCCGGCTGGACGCCTCACATGCTCAGCGCCGGTGCGGGGGCCAGTCAATCGCTGCGAGCGTATGAATAAGTAATGAATCATCTGGTGATTCACCCGGACGCTGGAAACATTCCTGCAATGATTCACGAGAACCGCGAGTCATCTGCAATTCATACGCTCTAAGAGCGCTTGTTCTCGGCAATGTCCTGAGGCAATCATATGGCCACGCCTTCCCCGACCCAGGGTCACCATCACCCGAGGAGTGCAGGTATGTCCGCTGCCAGACAGTCCACGGACGCCGCAGAGACCGGCCGTCCCCTCGCCCGCCGCGCCGTCCTCGGCGCGGTCCTCGCCACGGCCGCCGGCCTCACCGCCGCCTGCGGCTCCGGTTCCGGCTCCGGCGGGGGCGGCGCGAACTCCTTCACCTACTGGTCGATGTGGAAGCAGGACGAACCCCAGGCCAAGGTGCTCCAGGCGGCGATCACGCGGTTCACCAAGGACACCGGCATCAAGGTGAGCGTCCAGTGGAAGGGCCGCCAGGTCATCCAGCAACTGGCCCCCACCCTCAACACCGGGAACGTCCCCGCCGACCTCGTCGACTCCTCCGACCGCTTCGCCTACGCCCAACTCCAGGCCACCGGCCAGGCGCTGGACCTCACCCCGGTGCTGGAACTGCCGATCCCCGGCGAGCGCGGCAGCACCGTCGGCAGCGTCGTCCCGGCGAAGTACCACTCCCTGAGCACCACCGCCGGCACCCTGTGGCAGATCCCCTACGAGATCGTCACCACCCAGATCTGGTACGACGGCCACGCCCTGCCCGACGTCGCCGCGAAACCCCCCGCCACCTGGGCGGAGTTCAGCACCCTGCTGGCCGCCCGCAAAGCCGCCCGCGGCGACGGCCCGCTCGCCCTGGACGCCGACGTCCCCGACTACGCCGCCTACTGGACGTACTACGCGGTGCTGCGCGGCCTGGGCCCCGGCGCCTTCGGCAAGGCCGCCACCGACAAGTCCGGCGCACTGCTGAAAGCGCCCGGCTTCGTGGACGCGCTGCGCCCCATCGAGGCCCTGGTCAAGGCCGACGACTTCACTAAGGGCTACGACGGCTCCAAGTGGCCCGCGGTGCAGCAGAAATGGGCCAAGGGCAAGTCCGACTTCCTGCTGCTGGGCACCTTCGCGCCGAGCGAGACCGCCACCTTCGCCACCTCCGGCTTCACCTACCGCTCCTTCCCGTTCCCCGCGTTCACCGCCGGCGGCGACACCTCCCAGGACATCTCGCTGATCGGGTTCTCCATCCCCAAGAAGGCCCGGCACGCCGCCGCCGCCAAGAAGTTCATCGCCTACTTCCTCGCCAAGGAGCACCTCCAGGGCATCGCCACCCAGGCCAAGAACATCACCCCGCGCGCCGACATCGCCGCCCCCGCCGAACTCGCCGACGCGCAGAAGGCGATCGCCTCCGGCCACGTCGTCAAGACCCTGGACGGCGTCAAGGAGACCGCCGCCGAGTGGTACACGAAGGTCTTCCTCCCGCTCAACACCAGCTTCCTCACCGGCCATCTCACCGCGCAGTCCTTCGCCGGCAAGCTCGCCTCCCAGTCCGCCTCCTACTGGAAGACGGCCTCGTGACGGCGGCCGGCACGCTGCGCCCGGACGCCCCCGCCGCCACCCGGCGGCGCGCCCCCACCGCGCCCGGGGGAGTACGGCCCAGCCCGCTCACCGCCCGCCGCCGCAAGCTGTTCTGGCCGCTGGTGCTGCCCGCCGCCGCGGTGTACGTCGTCTTCTTCGCCGGACCCTCGCTGTTCACGCTGTGGCTGAGCCTCAACAAGTGGGCCGGGGCCGGCCCGATGACCTTCACCGGGCTGGACAACTACCGCCGGATCTTCCAGGACCCGACCTTCCGGCACTCCTTCACCAACACCCTCTGGATCGTCTTCGGCGCCGGCGGGCTGACCTTCCTGGTCTCCTTCGGGCTGACCATGGTGCTGCGCGACATGAAGGGCCGCAAAGCGGCGCGCTCCATCCTCTTCTTCCCCAACATCGTGCCCAGCGTCGTGATCGCCATCCTGTGGGGCTTCCTCTTCCAGCAGGGCGGCCCGGTCGACTCCCTCACCCGCGCCACCGGCCTGCCCACCACCAACTGGCTCGGCCAGGGCAACCTCTTCAAGGTCATCCTGATCGGCCTGGTGTGGACCTCCACCGGCTTCTACACCACCATCCTGATGGCCGCCGTCGACCAGATCCCGCCGGAGCTGTACGAGGACTGCGAACTGGCCGGCGCCGGCGCGCTGCAGAAGTTCCGGCACGTCACCCTGCCGCTGATGTGGGACGTGGTCGGCGTGTGCGCGGTGCTGTGGACCATCTCCGCGGTGAAGGTCTTCGAGTTCGTCTACGCCTTCGCCGGCGCCGCCGGCCAGATGCCCGACACCGGCGTGTGGAACACCGCGCTGTACACCTACGGCGAGGCGTTCGCGTCCGGCGGGGTGCCCCGCTACGGCTCCGCCGCCGCCAGCGCGGTGGTCATGCTCGCCCTCGTCGGCGTGCTCGTCGTCCTGATCCGCCGCTTCATGCGCCGCGACTCCGTGCAGTACTGAGCCGCGCCGCCCGCCCTTCCGGGCGTCCCAACCGCCCCGCCCGCACCGCACCCCCGTCAACGGAAGGCACCCCCGATGGCTGTCGCCAGCCCCGGCCGCTCGCCCGGCCCGTTCGCCCGCCGGCTGCGCCGGCTCACCGCAGGCCGGCTGCTCGGCGTACCCCTGGTCTGGCTCTTCGCCGCCTTCAACGTCTTCGTCGCGCTGTGGCTGCTGCTGTCCTCGGTGAAGACCTCCGACGCGATCTTCAGCTCGCCCTGGCGGCTGCCGCACACCCTGAAGTGGGGCAACTACGCCCGGGCCTGGACCAGCGGCCAGTTCGGGCACGCCGCGCTCAACACGGTCGTGGTCGTCGGCGGCACCGCCGTGGTGACCGTCCTGCTGGCCGCGCCCGCCGCCTACGCCCTCAGCCGCATCACCACCCGGCTCAACTCCGTGCTCACCCTGTCCTTCGCGCTGGGCCTGGGCATCCCCGCCCAGATGGCGATGCTGCCGCTGTTCGTCCTCATGAACCGGCTCCAACTGGTCAACAGCCTCTTCGGCCTGGTCGTCGTCTACGTGGCGACGTCCCTGCCGTTCGCCGTGTTCTTCCTCACCGGCTTCTTCGCCACCCTCCCGGTCGAACTGGAGGAGGCCGCCGCGCTCGACGGCGCCACACCCCTGCGGACCTTCTGGCAGATCATGCTGCCCATGGCGCGCGGCGGGCTGGTCACCGTGCTGACCCTCAACATCATCCAGCACTGGGGCGAGACCGTCTTCGCGCTCGTCTTCATCCAGACCACCGACCACCAGACCCTGTCCCTGGCGCTGCTCGGCTTCCTCCAGCAGATGCAGTACAACGGCGCCGACTGGGGCGGACTGTTCGCCGGCGTGGCCCTGGTCGTGCTGCCGGTGCTCGCCTGCTACGTATGGCTGGGCCGCCGGATCATCGAGGGAATGACCGTCGGCTCCGTCAAGTGAACCGAGCCGCTGGGGGATTGAGGACACCATGACCGGAGCGAACGAGCTGAAGTTCCGCCAACTGGCCGCCGAGCTCAGGCAGCAGGTGCGCCAGGGCATCTGGCCGGCCGACGGACGGCTGCCCACCGAGAAGGAGCTCGCCCGCAGCAGCGGCACCTCGGTGAGCACCGTGCGCCGCGCCGTGGACGAACTCGTCGCCGAGGGCCTGGTGGTCCGGCGGCAGGGCTCCGGCACCTTCGTCGTCCCCCCGAGCGCCCCCGGACCCGGCCGCGCCCTGGTCGGCGTCAGCGTCCCCGACACCGCCTTCTACTACCCGACAGTCCTGCGCGGCATCGAGGAGACGCTCTCCGCCGCGGGCGCCCGGCTGCTGTTCGCCTGCTCCGACTACGACCAGAAGCGCGAGGACAAGGACGTCCGGGACATGCTGGAGGCCGGCGTCGACGGCCTGCTCCTCGTCCCCACCCTCAACGGCCCCGAACCGGCCCGCGACTACCTCGCCCGGCTCGCCGCCCTGCCCGTGCCGACCGTCCTGGTCGAACGCCGCGACGCCGCCCTGGAAGGCACCAACGAGTACGTCTGCACCCACCACGAAGCCGGCGCCTACGACGCCGTCCGCCACCTCGCCGGCCTCGGCCACCAGGCGATCGGCCTGGTGCTGCGCCACCCCAGCCCCACCTCCGGCCCCGTCGCCGAGGGCTTCCACCAGGCCGCGGGCGAACGCGGCCTGGCCACCGTGGAGTTCCGCGCCGCCCGCCAGGAGTGGAGCCCCGCGGCCGCCGACCGGTGCCTGGCCGCACTGCGCGAGGCCGAGGTGACCGCCGCCGTCTGCTTCGGCGACCGGCAGGCCGCGCTGCTGCTCGGCGCCGCCCGCCGCGCCGGACTCACCGTGCCCGGCGACCTCGCGCTCGTCGCCTACGACGACGAGATCGCCGAGGTCGCCGACATCCCGCTGACCGCCGTCGCACCGCCCAAACGGCAGCTCGGCCAGGCCGCGGCACGCACCCTGCTGCGCCGGCTGGCCGACCCGGACCTGGCCCGCAGCCGGGTCCTGCTGCGCCCCACCATCATCGTCCGGCAGTCCTGCGGAGCCACGCAGCACACCGGGACCACCACCCGCGAGGAGAGCACCACGTGACCGACACAAGGCTCGGCCTGATCGGCGCCGGCGCCGTGGGCGCGCTGCACGCCGAAGCCGCGGCAGGCATCCCCGGCGTGCGGGTGACGGCGGTCTGCGACATCGTCCCCGAGGCCGCGCGCCGCGTCGCCGGGCCGCATGCCGCCGCGGTCTTCACCGACCACCGCGACCTCGTCGCCTCCGGCGCGGTGGACGCCGTCGTCGTCAACACCCCGCACGCCCTGCACACCGACATCGTCACCGCCGCCGCCACCGCGGGCCTGCACGTGCTGGTCGAGAAGCCGATGGCCACCCGTGTCGCGGACTGCGCCCTCATGACGGACGCCTGCGCGGCGGCCGGGGTGGTCCTGTTCGTCGGCCACATCCAGCACTTCCTGCCGCCGGTCGCCGCCGCGAAGGCCGCGCTGGAGGCCGGCGCCGTCGGGGCGGTGCGGGCCGTGCACGACTGGCGCAGCACCGACTACCGGCCCGGCACCCGGCCCGCGTGGTTCTTCGACCCCGCGATCTCCGGCGGCGGGGTGTTCATCAACATCGGCACCCACTGCGTGGACCGGCTGCTGTGGCTGACCGGCCGCCGCCCGGTCGCGGTCGCGGCCACCGCGGTCCGCCGCGGGGACCTGCCGGTGGAGACCGACGTCCTGGCCCGCCTCGAACTCCAGGGCGGCATCTCCGCGCACATCACCGTCACCAGCACCCTGCTGCCCGCCCGCGACGAACTCACCGTGATCGGCGACCACGGCACGCTGCGCGTCGCCCGCGGCAGCGGCGCGGTGCTGCACCCGGACGACGGCACCGCACCGGTCCTCCTGGCCGCCGAGTCCGCCGCCGACGTCGCCACCGCCTTCCACGACCAGCTCGCCGCCTTCATCGCGGCCGTACGCGGCGAAGCGCCGCCCGCCGTGCCCGCGGAGTACGGCCGCCAGGTCGTCGAGACCGTCGCGTCCGTCTACGCCTCCTGCGCCGCGGACGGCCGCCTGGTCCACCTGCCCGCGGCAAAGGCGTCCGTCGGCTGAGCCCCCGAGCACCCCGCACCCCGCGCCCCCCGCACCCCGCGGCCCTCCTGCCGCTCTGCCCTTCTTGCGCTTCCTGCGCTCCCTGCCCTTCCTGCCCGACGTTCCTGGAAACCCCCCGTTCACCCTGGAGGCACACCATGCACGACACCCCCGCAGGACACCTCGGCCGGCGCGGATTCCTCACGGTGGCGGCCCTCGCGCTCGGCGGCCTGTCCGGCGCGCTCCAACTCGGCCCGGGCGCCGCCCCCGCCACCGCGGCCGACGACGACACGTACGCCGCCCTGCGCGCCCTGTGGGCCGAGATCGCCACCGGCGGCGCCATCGACCCCGCCGACGACGCCTACGCCACCGCCCTGGCGGACCTGTCCGCCGGCGCCACCGACCTGTGGAACTCCCAGTCCGCCGACACCGCCGCGAACAGCCTCTGGCCGGGCCTGACCCTCGGCACCCCCGCCAACATGACGGCCAGTTACAAGCAGCTGGCGACCATGGCGACGGCGTACGCCACCCCCGGCACCACCGCCACCGACGGCACCGGCCGCGCCCTGTACGGCAGCGCCGCGCTCGGCGCCGCGGTCGTCGCCGGCCTCGACTTCCTGCACACCCAGGTCTACAACGCCGGCACCGCCGAGACCGGCAACTGGTGGGAGTGGGAGGTCGGTTCACCCGAAGCGCTGACCACCGCCGCCGTGCTGGTGTACCCCCTGCTGTCGGCGGACCAGCTGGACGGCTACCTCGCCGCGGTGGACCACTTCGTACCCGACCCGACCCTCAACAAGTACGGCAGCACCCGCTCGACGTCCACCGGCGCCAACCGGGTGGACCTGTGCCAGGTCGTCGCCGTGCGCGGCATCCTCGGCGGCAGCGGCGAACGCCTCGCCACGGCCGTCGCCGCCCTGTCCGACGTCTTCCCCTACGTCACCGCCGGCGACGGGCTGTACGCCGACGGGTCGTTCGTCCAGCACACGGACATCCCCTACACCGGCACCTACGGCATGGTCCTGCTGCGCGACCTCGCCGCCCTCTTCCAACTCCTCGCCGGCTCCGAATGGGCGATCACCGACCCGGCGTCCGCCCACGTGTACACCTCGGTCGACATCGCGTTCCGGCCGTGGATCTGGAACGGGCTGTGCATGGACGCCGTGCGCGGCAGGGCCGTCAGCCGCCCGGGTGAGACCGACTTCCAAGACGGCAACCTCGTCATCCAGTCCGTGCTGCGGGCCGCCGCGTCGGCCCCGACCCCCGCGCAGGCCGACCACTTCAAGAGCCTGGCGAAGGGCTGGATCACCCGGGGCGAGGCGTACGCGCCGTTCGCCGCCACCGCGTCCGTGCCCGCCCTCGCGCTGGCGCAGCCGGTCCTCGCCGACACGTCGGTGCCGGCCGCCGCCGAGGCCGCCGGGCACGTCCAGTTCCCCGCGATGGACCGCGCCGTGCACCGCGGCGACGGCTGGGCCTACGCGCTGGCGATGTCCTCCGCCCGCGTCGCCCGCTACGAGTCGATGAACGGCGAGAACCTGCACGGCTGGCACACCGGCGACGGCATGGGCTACCTCTACCTGGACGCCGACCCCGGCCACTTCACCGACGCCTACTGGCCGACCGCCGACCCGCACCGGCTGCCCGGCACCACCGTGGAGACCCTCGCCCTCGCCGACGCGGCCGGCACCGGCACCCTGCCCGCCGCGACCTGGGTCGGCGGGGCGAGCCTGTCGGGCAGCTACGGCTGCGCGGGCATGGACTTCCGGCAGTACGGCTCCACCCTGACCGCCCGCAAGTCCTGGTTCTTCCTGGACGACGCGGTCGCCTGCCTCGGCGCGGGCATCAGCGGGGGCAGCGGCGGCGAGGTCGTCACCACGGTGGAGAACCGCAACCTGCACGCGGACGGCACCCACACCCTCACCGTGGACGGCACCGCACAACCGGGCACCCTCGGCTGGAGCGACACGCTGACCGCCGTGTCCTGGGCGCACCTGGCGGACGTCGGCGGCTACCTCTTCCCCGGCACGGCCACGGTGCAGGCCGCCCGCACCGCCCGCACCGGCGCCTGGAGCGACATCAACACGATATCCGGCACCACCGACGCGCTCACCCGCCGCTACGTCTCGCTGTGCCTGTCCCACGGCACCGCGCCCGCCGCGGCCGCCTACGCCTATGTGCTGCTGCCCGGCGCCGGCAAGGAGCTCACCGCCGCCCGCGCCGCCGCGCCCACCGTCACGGTGCTGGCCAACTCCGCCTCCGTGCAGGCCGTCCGGGACAGCGCGAACGGCGTCATCGCGGCGGCGGGCTCGGCCGGCGGCATCACGGTCTCCGCGCCCTGCTCCGTCATCACCCGGCAGAGCGGCGGCCGGCTGCTGGTGGGCGTCAGCGACCCCTCCCGTACGGCGGCCACCGTGCGGGTCCAACTGGTCTGGGGCGGAGACCTGGTGAGCGCCGACGACGCCGTCACCGTCACCGGGTCGTCGCCGGCCCTCACCCTCGACGTCGACCTGTCCGGCGCGGCCGGCGCCACCCGCGAGGCCGCCTTCACCCTCACCTCCGCGACGCTGCCCGCCGTCGCCGACGGCTACGTCCGCGACGGCTCCTACGCGGCGACCGGCTACGGCGGCGCCACCACCCTGGTGGTCAAGAACGCCACCGGCAGCGGCTACACCCGCCAGTCCTACCTGGCCTTCGACACCTCCGCCGTCCTCGGCCCGATCGGCGCCGCCACCCTGTCCGCCTACGGCTACGTCTCCGACAGCGGCGGCGACACCACCGAGCTGACCGCCCACGCCGTCGCCGACAGCGCCTGGACCGAATCCGCCCTGACCTGGGACACCAAACCCGCCCTCGGCGCCGCCCTGTCCACCGCCACCGCCAGCACGACCAAGAGCACTCTGGCCTTCGACGTCACCGCCCACGTCGCCCCGGCCCCGGCCGGCCCGCTCTCCCTCGCCCTCGCCGAGGACGCCCCCGGCCTCGCGGTCATCCTCAACTCCCGTGAGAACCCCGCCTCCCCGCCCACCCTCCACCTCGACCTGACCGCCCCCGCGGCCGGCTCCCACCGCCCGCGCCGCGCTCACCGTTCGCGGTAGTCCGGGTACCAGGGGGTGGGGTCGACATCGCGGAACCGCGCGCGCCGGAACATGTCGCGCAGCGCGTACGGCCTGGTGGCGTCGTAGACCATCTTCGCGGTGACGCCCTTGGCGGGGAGCTCCGGGTTGTACTCGGGGGTCCGGGCGGGTCGAGGACGTGCCCGGCGACTCGGCCGTGCGGCGGGCGCGACGCCTCCGCGGACCGCCCGCACCCCCGGGTGCCGCACCCGGCCCTACGGGTGCAGGACGATCTTTCCGACGTGCGCCCTGCGGGCGAGTTCGGCCTGCGCCCGGGCGGCCTGGTCCAGAGGGAACACCGCGGCGATGACCGGCTGGATCTCACCGGTGCGCGCGAGGTCCATGAGGAGGCCGAAGTGCGCGGGCGTGTGCATCGCGGAGCCGATCACCTGCGCGTTGTGCAGGTAGAGGCGGCGCACGTCGAAGGCCACGCCGTAGCCGCCGAGCGCGCCGGCCACCACCCACCGGCCGCCCTCGCGCAGCAGCGGCAGCCCGTCACCCAGCAGTTCCCCGGCGACGACGTCGAGTGCGACGTCGACGCCGTCCGGGGCGGCGGCGCGGACCTGCTCGGCGACGTCGTGTGCGCGGTCGACGACCTCGTGCGCGCCGGCCTCGCGCACCGCGGCGATCTTGGCCGCGCTGCTGACGGCGAGCACCCGCGCGCCGCGCGCCCGGGCGAGCTGCACCGCCGCCAGGCCGACACCGCCGGAGGCGCCCGAGACCAGGACGGTCTCCCCTTCCCGCAGCCGGCCCCGCTCGATCATGCCCAGCGCCGTGCCGTAGGCGGTCGGCAGCGCCGCGAGCTGGTCGTCCGTGAGCGGGGAGCACGTCACGTCGTGCACGCGCGCCGCCGGCGCGGTCACGTACGCGGCGTAACCGCCGTCGCGTTCGCTGCCCATCAGGCCCACCGGATGCGCATCGGGTCCCTCGCCGTCGTACAGGGCGGGGTCGACGACCACGCGGCGGCCGACGAGGCCGCCCTCGACGCCGGCCCCGGCCGCCACGACGCGGCCGGCCACGTCGGCGCCCTGGATGCGCGGGAAGTCGAGCGGGCCCCGCCAGCCGGACCGCGCCGCCGGGTCTCCCGGGCGGCCGTAGGCGCCCTCCCGGGTCCACAGGTCGGTGTTGTTCAGCGCCACCGCGCTGACCTGGACCAGGACCCCGCCGTCCGGTGGGGCGGGCACGGCCACGTCCGCCACCTCCAGGACCTCCGGCCCTCCGTGCCGGGTGATCCGCACCGCGCGCATGGTCTCGGGCACGCCCGTCATCTGAACCTCCTCCTCGGTATACTGATCGGTGAACCTTGGCGCCTCGGCCACGGTACACCGATCGGTGAAGGGATGCCCGGTGCGGGAAGCACGGACCATGACGCCGGCCGGCCGCCGCATCGTCGCGGCGGCCGAGGAGCTGTTCTACCGGCGCGGCATCACCGCGGTCGGTGTGGACCTGATCGCAGAGCACTCGGGCGTGACCAAGCGGACCCTGTACAACCAGTTCGGCTCGAAGGACCACCTCGTGGCGGCCTACCTCGCCGAACGCGACCGGCGCTGGCGGTCGCACGTCCGCGCCGCCGTCGACGCCGCCGTTGACGCCGGGGCGAGCCCCGTCGAGGCCGTCACGGCGCCCTTCGAGGCGCTGCGGACCTGGAGCCGGACCCACACCCGCGGGTGCGCGTTCATCAACGCGCTGGCCGAACTGCCGGACCCCGCGCACCCCGCGCACCGCATCGCCGCGGACCAGAAGCTCTGGCTGCTGGACCTGTTCGGAGAACTCGCCGCCGCGGCCGGCTGTCCGGACCCCGCCACGCTCGCCACCCAGCTCTTCGTGCTGCACGAAGGGGCCCTCGCCTCCCAGCCGGTCCCGCACGACACCCTGCCGGCGGCCACCGAGCTGGCCCGGGCGCTGGTGCGCGCCGCTGCCCGCGGACCGGCCTGACCCGGGCGGGGCGCGGACGTCAGGCCGGCGGGAGGTCCTGGGCGGCGGTGAGGACGGCGATGTCCGCCGAGATCGCGTCGGCGGCCTGCCGCAGGCGGGGCAGGAAGTCCTCGCGGGCCTGGGCGGCGGACGTCTGGCCGGCGTGCATCGAGATGTTCGCCGCAGCGACGACCCGACCTTCGGCGTCGTGGACGGGCACCGCGAGCGACCGCAGCCCTTCCTCGAGTTCCTGCTCGACCATGGCGAAGCCGTCCGCCCGCACCTGCTCCAGCAGCCGCGCCAGCGCGCCGGGGTCGGTGACGGTGCGGCCGGTCAGCCGCGGCAGCGGCGCCGCGCCGAGCCAGGCCGCGCGCTCCCGGGGCGGCAGCCCGGCGAGCAGGACCCGGCCCATGGAGGTGGCGTGCGCCGGGAAACGGGTGCCCAGGGTGATGGCCACGCTCATGACCCGGTGGGCCGCGGCCCGGCCGACGTAGCGGATGTCGCGGCCGTCCAGGACGGCCGTGGACGCCGACTCGCCCACCTGGGCGACGAGTTCGGCCAGGTGCGGCTGGGCGATCTCGCCCAGGGTGAGCCGGCTCAGCACCGGGTGGCCCAGGTCGAGCACCCGCGGCAGCGGGCGGAAGTGGCCCGCGTCGGCGGCGACGTACCCCAGGCTCTCCAGCGTCAGCAGCGAGCGGCGGGCGGTGGCCCGCGGCAGCCCGGTGCTCTGCGCCACCGCCGACAGCGTCATCCCGCCCGGCTCCCCGCCCAGCGCCGCCAGGACGGACAGCCCCCGCGCGAGTGACTGGAGGTACTCCGGGCCCAGGTCCCGCTTGGCGGCCGCGGTCAGGTCGTCCGCACCGGCCCGCGGTGCGGGCGCGCCGGTGCCCGCGGCCAGCGCGGCCGACATCCGCTCGGCGGTCGCCCGCATCCGCGGCAGGGCGAAGTCCCGCAGCTCCCGCACCCCGTGGCGGCTGGTGTGGCTGACGACGCTGAGCGCAGCGGCGGTGGCGCCCGACGCGTCCCGTACGGGGACCGCCACCGCGACGAGGCCCGGCTCCAGCAGCTGGTCGTCCAGCGACCAGCCGCGGCGCGCGGCCTGCGCGGCGACCGCCCGCAGCGCGGGTTCGGCCGGCCGGGAGGCGTCCCCCGGCGGGAGCGCGGGGAAGTCCGCGGCGAAGTCCCCGGGGGAGCGCAGCCGCCAGGACGCGAAGTGCTCCTCGTCCCACTCCGCGGCGAACAGCGCGCCGGGCGCGCACCGTTCGGCCGGCAGGAGGTCGCCGACGCGGAAGCTCACCGACAGCGCGCGGCGCCGGGTGTACTGGACGACGAACCGGACGCCGGTCCCGTCGGGCACGGCGACCGACACGGACTCGTCGAGCGCGTCGGCGAGCGCGCGGGCCGGCGGGCCGAACGCCCCCGGCGCCCCGCTGCCGCGCAGATAGGCCGCGCCCAGGGCCAGCAGCGGAGGGGCCAGTGCGAACTCCCCGCCCGCCTCCCGCAGATACCCCAGCCGCAGCAGGGTCGTGGTGATCCGGTCGACGGGGGAGCGGGCCAGCCCGGTCGCCCGCACCAGCGCGCTCGCCCGCAGCCGGCCGCCCGGGGCGCGGCTGAGCGCGCGCAGGACCAGCAGCCCCCGCTCCAGCGGACCGACCGAGGCATCACGGCTGCTGCCGTCCGGCATGGCTGCTTCCTCGCCTTCCTCGCCGTTTCCCGCGCGAACCATTGACGCGCGCAAGGGGTGGGGCGGCGCTCGGCATTTGAATGAACCTTAGTTCATCAGGCGAACACGTACAAGCATCGCGGGGCGCCACCCGAGCGGCGACGCGACGAGGCCCGGCACCCAGGCCCGGCGCCGTAGCTGGGCGCGCGCCCGCCCGCCGCACCCGCAGCTGCGTGACGCTCACCGCCCTGGTGGCGCTCGGCCGCCACGACGAACTGGCGCTGCACGTCCGGGCGGCCCGTACCAACGGACTCACCGACGAGGAGATCCAGGAGGTGCCGCTCCAGTCGGCGATCCACTGCGGAGCCCCCGCGGCCAACGCCGCCTTCGCCATCGCCGCCCGCGTCCTGGCCAACCTCGACGCGGAGGGCCAAGGCCGGTCCGGCGTCGGAGTCGGACCCGCTGATCGTCGGCCAATCGAGGGGGCGGAGCGGGCGGGGGAGTCAGGTCGAGAACGCTTTCACGTGCGAAAAGGCTTGTCCGCTCGTTTCCGTGGTGTTACCTTCCCCCGAAGTCTTGTCCGACAATCCAGGGGCGGTCCGGGCCTCGAGGGCAGGGCGCACCGCGATCCGCCGCCAGATCGGAGACCCGCGTGAACATGCCGCACAGCGACAGCCCGCACCCCGGCAATCCCTCGTGGCCCCGCCGGGACTTCCTCGGCCGGACGGCGGGCGCCGCGCTCGGCGCCGCGCTCGTCGGCGGGGTGGAGGCCCAACAGGCCGCCGCGGCCCAGCCGCCTCGGAGCGGACCGGTCAGGATCGACACCGGCCTGGTCGCCGGTGTGCCGGCCGCGCTGCCCGGCGTCACCGTCTACCGGGGCATCCCGTACGCGGCCTCCACCGCGGGGCCCAACCGCTGGCGCCCGCCCCAGCCGGCCGCGTCCTGGCAGGGCGTGCGCACCGCCGACACCTTCGGCGACGCGCCCCCGCAGACCGGCACCGGCTTCGCCATGAGCGAGGACTGCCTGAACCTCAACGTGTGGACCGCCGCGACCGGCAGCCACGGCCGGCGCCCGGTGTACGTGTGGATCTTCGGCGGCGGCTTCTCCGGCGGCCGGGGCTCCGACCCGGCGTTCGACGGCTCGGTCCTGGCGAGCAAGGGCCTGGTCGTGGTGACCTTCAACTACCGGCTGGGCGCCCTCGGCTTCCTCGCCACGCCCGAACTCAGCCGCGAGTCCGGCCACCACGCCTCCGGCAACTACGGGCTGCTCGACCAGATCGCGGCGCTGCAATGGGTGCGGCGCAACATCGCCGCCTTCGGCGGGGACCCCGAACAGGTCTCCATCGGCGGTCAGTCCGCGGGCGCCGGCTCCACCGACATGCTGTCCATGTCCCCGCTGGCCGCCGGGCTGTTCCGGCGCACCGTCGCCGAGAGCCACGCCCGCCACCCCGGCGACCCGGACCTGCGCTACCTCGGCACCTCCTACCGGCGGCTGGAGACGGCCGAGCAGCAGGGCACCGCCTACGCCGCCGCCCACGGCGCGACCACCCTGGAGCAGCTGCGCGCCCTGCCCTGGCAGGACCTCAACGACGCCGGGACGCTCCCGGACGACACCGTGGACACCCGGTCGGTGGCCGAACCGCCGCTGTTCCGGCCGGTGGTCGACGGCTGGGTGCTGCCGGCCGGCTACCACGACACGTACGCCCGCCGCGCGCAGAACGACGTGTGGTACCTCGCGGGCAACAACCTCGACGAGACCGGGGCCGTACCGGAGACCGCGTTCGACTACTGGCGCGCCACCGGCTACCAGGACCGCCCCGGCGCCCCGCCCGTGCACGTCACCCTCGACGACTACGTCAGCTCCGCGCAGCGCAAGTACGGTGCGATGGCGCCGGAGTTCCTGCGGCTGTACCCGGCCGCGACCGACGACGAGGCGGCCCTGGCCAGCAATGACGCGGTCCGCGACTGCTCGCGCTGCACCACCCACCTGTGGGGGGCCCAGTGGACCCGCGGCAGCCACCGCCCGGTGCACACCTACTTCTGGACCCACCGGCCCCCCGGCCCCGACCACGATATCCGCGGCGCCTACCACGGCTCGGAGATCGCCTACTTCTTCGGCACCCTCTACCCGGCCGACCAGGGTTGGACCGACCAGGACCGGGCCATCGCCGACACCATGTCCTCCTACCTCGCCCGCTACGTCGCCACCGGCGACCCCAACGGCCCCGGCCTGCCCGCCTGGCCCGCCTACGACCCGAGCCGGCCGACCGTGATGGAGGTCGGCGAGCGCTTCGGCCCGCTGCCGGTCGCCCCGCCCGCCAAACTCGACTTCTGGCGGCGGTACTTCGACAGCCAGCAGCTCTGGTAGCCGCCCCGCGGGGGTCAGACGAACGCGATGACGCGGCGGCCGTGGGCGGTGCCCGCGGCCATCGCGTCCAGCGCGGCGGGGGCCTCGTCGAGGGTGATGGGCGTGACGGCCGGCAGGATGCCGTGGGCGGCGGAGAAGGCGAGGGTGTCGCGCAGGTCGTGCGGGGAGCCGGACGGGCTGGCCGCGACGTGGAGCCGGCTGAGCACCATGGGCTGGGTGGGCAGCACCAGCGGTTCGGGCCCGTAGCCGCACAGCAGGAGGGTGCCGTCGGGGGCGAGCCCGCCGAGGGTGGCGGCGGCCGCCTCGGTGGACGGGCTGGCGTTGAGGATGACGTCGGCGCCCCCGGCCCAGGACTTCAGGGCCGGGCCGGGGTCGGTGTCGGAGGCGGCGATGTGGAGTTCCGCGCCCAGCGCCCGGGCCTCCTCGGCGCCGCGGGCGGAGCGGCCGACCACCGCCACGCGGGCGCCCATCGCGACGGCGTAGCGGATGGCGAGGGCGCCGATGCCGCCGGTGCCGATGACGGCCACCCGGGAGCCGGCCCTGGCGCCGCCCTGGCGCAGCCCGTTGAAGGCGGTCAGGCCCGCGCACATCAGCGGGGCGGCGGTGACGGGGTCGAGGCCGGCCGGCAGCGGGGTGACGTAACCGGCCTTGAGCAGGACGTACTCGGCGTAGCCGCCGTCGACGACGATGCCGGTGACGCGCTTGGCGGGGCAGAGGATCTGGTCCCCGCGGGCGCAGTAGTCGCAGTGGCCGCAGGAGTCGTAGAGGAACTGGGCGCCGACCGCGGTGCCCACCTCCGGCCAGCTGACGCCCTCGCCGAGGCCGACGACGGTGCCGGTGATCTCGTGCCCGGGGATGACGGGGAAGCGGGCGAAGGGGTAGTGGCCCTGCACGAGGCCGAGGTCGGAGTAGCAGACCCCGCAGGCGGACACCTTGACGAGGACCTCGCCGGGGCCGGGCGTGGGGACGTCCCGTTCGGTGCGGGTGAGCGGGGCGTTCACTTCGGTGGCTACGGCGGCACGCATGGTCGGCTCCCTCAGAAGGTGGGGCGGTCCGGGACACCAGTCGTACGACAGGTATCGCGGCAAGCGGCCGTTTCCCGGTATTCCACGCGGTGTGGCCCGCGACGCGGCCGTGCCGGACCCCGGATGGCCGCGCCCGCGCCTGCCCCTTCGCCGGAGTGCCGGACGTCAGGGGCGCGGGACGTCAGGGGTGCGGGACGGCGGGGGCCGGTTCGGCCGTACCGCCGGCGCTCGCACCCGGGAGGGCGGCGGGTTCGCCGCTCTGGGAGGGACGGTGGGCGCTCTGCCCGATCATGCCGAACGCGGTGAGGGCCGCGGCGACGGCGGCGGCCACGCCGCACACCAGGAAGGCGGTGCTGAAGCCGCTGCCCAGGGCGTCCAGGGCCAGGCCGTGCGCGGCGGCGCCCGGCGCCCCGGGCGGCAGGCTGTCCACGGCGATGGGGCCGCCCGCCGCGGCGACGCCGCGCGCGGCGGCGAGTTGGCCGGCCGGCAGGCCGCCGCCGGCCAGGTGCGCCGCGAACGCCGAGCCCGCGTGGCTCAGCGCGACCGCGCCGACCACGACGGGGCCCAGGGCGAACCCGAGGTCGCGCAGCATGTTGGTGGTGGCGCTGGCCATCCCCGCCAGCCGCGGCGGCACGCTGTCCAGCGCCACGGCCGTCACCGAGCTGACGGTGAGGGCGAAGCCGACCCCGATCAGCAGCGCCGGGGCGGCGAACGCGCCCAGGTGCGGGTTCTCGACGTCGAGCCGGGCGCACAGCAGGCAGCCCGCCGCCATCAGCACGAATCCCGAGGTGAGCAGCCAGGACGCCGCGACGCGGTGCAGCAGCCGGGAGACGACCGGGATGAGCACGAACGCGGGCCCCTGGAGGGCGAGGAAGGGCAGGGCGACCCGGATCGGGTCCTGGTGCTGCACGGGGCCCAGCCACATGCTCGTCGCGAAGCAGGCGCCGAGGAAGGCGAGCATGCCGATGACGGCGGCGACGGCCGACACGGTGAAGGCCCGGTTGCGGAACAGCGACAGGTCCAGGATCGGGGCCTCGGCCCGCAGCTCCACCCGTACGAACACCGCGAGGAAGCACGCGCCGACGACGAAGGCGAGCACCACCGGGAGTGTGCTCCAGCCCGACTCGGGGCCCTCGACGGCGCCGTAGAGCACCAGGATCAGGCCGAGGGCGAAGGTGATCTGGCCGGGTACGTCGAACCGGCGGCCCTCGGGGGCTTTGGACTCCGCGGACAGCGCCAGCGTGAGCACGGCGCTGACCAGGGCGAGCCCGACCAGCACCCAGAACGAGCCGCGCCAGGAGCCGAGTTCGGCGAACATGCCGCCGAGCAGCGGGGACAGCGCGGCGCCCGCGGACAGGAAGCCGCTCCACACCGCGACCGCGTGCGACCGCTCCCGCGGGGTGCGGGTGACGGCGGTGATCGCGGTCAGCGAGCCGGGGAACATCGCGCCGGCGCCCAGACCGTTCAGGGCGGCGCCGACCCACAGCACCTGGACGGTCGGCGCGAGCGCGGCCACGGTGCTGCCGGCGGCGACCAGGAGCGTGCCGGCCACGACGAGCCGCCGCCGGCCGAAGAGGTCGCCGAGGACACCGAAGGTGAACTCGAAGCAGACCACGGTGACCATGAACGCGGAGGTCACCCAGGTGAGTTGGGAGCCGTGGGTATCGAGGTCGGCTTGCAGGAGCCCGTTCAGCGAGGCCGGCAGCGCGTTCGCGACCTGCGCCACGAACACCGCGCCGCAGGCGGCGGCCAGTGTTCCCGCGTAGCCCGGCATCCGGGCGGCCCCCGCGGTGGGGCCGTGGGACGTCGTCGTCCCGTTGTTGAGCGTCATGGCTGGTTCTCCCTGGTTGTTGCCGTGGAGAATGACACTCGCTTTACGTCGCGTCAATAATCTGGTCACAAATTATGGTCAATGGATGCCATGTCGTGGAAATGATCGCCATGTCGCGCGAGCCGGGGTGCTCAGCGGTCCGGCAGGTCCCGCGCCGTGTCTCGTGCCGGGTCCCGGCCCAGGTCCCGTGCCAAGTCCCGTTCCAGCGCGCGCGCCGAGGCCTCCAGCGCCGCGACCAGGGACTGGAGGCGGCCCGTGTCGTAGCGCACGCTGGGCATCGACACCGACAGGCCGCCGAGCGCGGTGCCGTCCCGGTCGCGGACCAGCACGCCGATGGCGACCAGGCCGCGTTCCGAGCGCTCCTTGTTGACCGCGAAGCCGTTGCGGCGCAGGCGCCGCAGCTCCGCCCGCAGCCGGGCGAGGTCGGGGCGCTCGGCCGGCCGGTCGCGGTAGCGCTCGGCGGCGTACACCTCGTCCAGCTCCTCGGCGGTGAGCTCGGCGAGCAGCAGCAGCCCCGCCGTCGTGCGGTGGGCCGGGAAGACCATGCCCTCCCGGGAGCCGGCCCGCAGCGCCTGCCGGCACTCCACGCTGGCGATGAATCGCGCGGTGTCCCCGGTGCGCACGATCAGGTTCGCGGTCTCGTCCACGAGGTCGACCACCCGGTGCAGATGGGGCAGGGCCGCCGCGCGCAGCCGCGACACCAGGGACTGCGAGTGCGCGGCCAGCTCCAGCACCGGCCCGGCGCGGTAGACGCGGTCCTCGCCGTGCACGGCGAAGTCCCGGTAGACCAGCATCGCCAGCACCCGGTGCGCGGTCGACCGGGCGACCCCCAGCCGCTCGGCGATCTGCGAGACGGTCGCCCCGCCCTCCATCTGCAAGATGGCCGCCGCCCGCAGCGCGTGGTCCACGCTCGCGATCGGGTAGGGCGGCGGCGTTTTCAGCGGCTTGTCCACGGTGCGACCTCTCGGATACGAGCAAGATTCTGCTCTCCAGAATCTACATGTCCTCCCAGAAGACGCGATGCAGCCTGTCGTACGTGACGCACTCCTCCCTCGCCCCAGACCCCGCCGCAGGCTCCCCGGTCCGGCTCCAGGCCGTCGCTGCCGCCGGGCAACCCGAAGTCACCCCGGAACTCCAGGAGTTGTACCGGGGCTTCGAACGTGAACTGCTCGTACCGCTGTGGACCGAGATCGGCGACCTGATGCCGGTGCACCCGCGCTCGCGCGCCGTCCCGCACGTGTGGCGATGGCAGACCCTGCGGGCGCTCGCCGACCGGGCCGGCCACCTCGTGCCCGTCGGGCGCGGCGGGGAGCGCCGGGCCATCGCGCTCGCCAACCCCGCGCTGGGCGGACGGCCCTTCGCCGCCCCGACCCTGTGGGCGGCCATCCAGTACCTGATGCCGGGCGAGGACGCCCCCGAACACCGCCACACCCAGCACGCCTTCCGCTTCGTCGTCGAGGGCTCGGGCGTGTGGACGGTCGTCGGCGGCGACCCGGTGCCGATGAACCGCGGCGACTTCCTGCCCCAGGCGGGCTGGAACTGGCACGCCCACCACAACGCCACCTCCGCGCCCATGGCCTGGATCGACGGCCTCGACATCCCCTTCCAGTACCTCACCGAGGCGCAGTTCTTCGAGTTCGGCCGCGACGAGATCAGCGCGGAGGAACGCACCACGCCGGTCCGCTCCCGCGCCGAGCGGCTGTGGGGCCACCCGGGGCTGCGCCCGCTGTCGGCCGCCCCGGCCACGCCGGGCAGCCCGCTGCTGTCGTACAAGTGGGAGCACACCAACGCCGCCCTGGCCGACCAACTGCTGCTGGAGCGGGAGGGCCACGGCGGCACCGTCGAACCGGGCCACGCCGCGGTGCGCTACACCAACCCGCACGACGGCTCCGACGTGCTGCCCACGCTGCGCGCCGAGTTCCACCGCGTCGTCCGGGGCGCCGAGACCGCGCCGGTGCGCGAGACCGGCTCGTCGGTCTACCAGGTCTTCGACGGCTCCGGCGTGGTGACCGTCGGCGGCACCTCCTGGACCGTCGGCCGCGGCGACCTGTTCGTCGTCCCGTCCTGGCAGCCGTTCTCCGCCCGCTCCGAAGCCGGCACCACCGACTCCGACGAGGGCGCCCTCGACCTCTTCCGCTTCTCCGACGCGCCGGTCCTCGAGGCGTTCCGGCTCGACCGCAACCACAAGGACGCCTGACCATGAAGCTCGCCACGCTCCGCACCGCCGAAGGGACCCGGGCCGTGCGCCGCGACGGGGACACCCTCGTCGACCTCGGGTACGCCGACCTCGGCGCCCTGCTCGCCGAGCCCGACTGGCGGCAGCGGGCACGGGCCGCCGCCGGCGCCGCCCACCCCGTCGCGGGCGCCGACTTCGCGCCCCTCGTGCCCCAGCCGTCCAAGGTCATCTGCGTCGGGCACAACTACACCGAGCACATCAAGGAGATGGGCCGGGAACTGCCCGCCCACCCAACGCTGTTCCCGAAGTTCGCCGACACCCTCCTCGGCGCCGGCGACCCCCTCGTCAAGCCCGCCGAGACCGAGGCGCTGGACTGGGAGGTGGAGCTGGCCGTGGTGATCGGCACGGCGGTGCGCCGCGCGGACGAGCAGCAGGCCGCCGACGCCATCGCCGGCTTCACCGTCATGAACGACATCTCGGTGCGCGACTGGCAGTTCCGCACCATCGAGTGGACCCAGGGCAAGATCTGGGAGCGCTCCACCCCGCTGGGGCCCTACCTCGTCACCCCCGACGAGGTCGGCGGCGTCCGCCCCTCGCTCCGGGTCGAAACCCTCGTCGACGGGCAGCTCATGCAGCAGGACGACACCGGGACTTTGCTCTTCGACCCGGTGTTCCTGGTGCGGTACATCTCCACCGTCATCACCCTGCGCCCCGGCGACGTCATCGCCACCGGCACCCCGGCCGGCGTGGGCAACGCCCGCGACCCCCAGGTCTTCCTGCGCCCCGGCCAGACCGTCACCACCCGGATCGCGGGCCTGGGCGCGTGCACCAACCAGGTGGTCGCGCCGTGACCGGCCCCATCGGCCCCGCCCCCACCAGCCCGCCGCGGACCGCCGCCGAGGCGCGGGCGTGGGCCCGTACCGGCACCGCGCTGCTCCTCGACGCCGCCGCGGGCCTGGACGAGGAAGCCTTCCGCGCCCCCAGCCTGCTGCCGGGCTGGACCCGCAAGCACCTCGCCGCCCACGTCGCGGCGAACGCCGACGCCCTGGGCAACCTCGTGCACTGGGCGGCCACCGGAGAGCGGACCTTGATGTACGCCTCCGCCGAGGAGCGCGCCGCCGGCATCGCCAAAGGCCCCGACCTGACGGCGCGGCAGCTGCGCACCTGGCTGACCGGCTCCGCGCACCGCCTCGCCGACGGGCTCGACGCGCTCACCGACGAGCAGTGGCAGCGCCAGGTCGTCACCGCCCAGGGCCGCACCGTGCCCGCCACGGAACTTCCCTGGATGCGCGCCCGCGAGGTGTGCGTCCACGCGGTCGACCTCGGCACCGGCACCGGCTTCGCCGACCTGCCCGAGGGCTTCCTGACCGCCCTGGCCGAGGAGATCCGCGCCAAGCGCGGCCTGACCGCACTGCCCGGCGGTCCGCTGCCGGAAGTGGCGGCCTGGCTGGCCGGCCGCCCGCACACGCTCGCCGACGCCCCCCGGCTCGGCCCGTGGCTGTAGAGGAGCCCACGATGACCCCACCTGACGTGATCGTCGCCGGCGGCGGCCTCGGCGGCCTCGGCGCCGCCTACTCCCTGGCCCGCCAGGGCCGAAGCGTCCGCCTGCTGGAGCGCGCGCCGGCCTTCGGCGAGGTCGGCGCGGGCATCCAGCTCGCGCCCAACTGCACCCGCATCCTCGACGACTACGGGCTGCTCGACGAGGCCAAGGCCCTGGGCGTCCTCCCGGACGCCATGGTCATGCGCGACGCCGTCGACGGCACCGAGCTGACCCGGCTCGACCTGCGGGACCTCGAACGCCGCTACGGCTACCCGTACCTCGTCATCCACCGCAGCGACCTGCACGGCCTGCTGCTGCGCGCCTGCGAGCGCGCCGGCGTCGAACTGGTCACCGACGCCCAGGTGACCGGCTACCGGAACACCCCCGGCGGCGCCGCGGTGACCCTCGCCTCCGGCGCGGTCCACGAGGCCGCCGTCGTGATCGCCGCCGACGGCCTGCACTCCCTCGCCCGCAAACTGCTCGTCGACGACGAGCCGGTCTCCTCCGCCTACGTCGCCTACCGCGGCACCGTGCCCGCCGAGCTGCCGCGGGCCCGCTCCGCCGACCTCGGCGAGGTCGTGGTCCACGTCGGCCCCGGCTGCCACTTCGTCCACTACGGCCTGCGCGGCGGCGAACTGCTCAACCAGGTCGCCGTCTTCGAGTCGCCCAAGGCACGGGCCGGCGAGCAGGACTGGGGCACCCCCGACGAACTCGACGCCGCCTTCGCCGGCACCTGCGACTTCGTCCGGGACGGCCTGCCCTTCCTGTGGCGGGACAAGTGGTGGCGGATGTTCGACCGCGACCCGGTCATGACCTGGGTCCACGGCCGGATCGCGCTGCTCGGCGACTCCGCGCACCCGCCGCTCCAGTACATCGCCCAGGGCGCGATCATGGCGATCGAGGACGGCTGGGTACTGGGCCGGCACGCCGCCGGCCACCGCGCAGCCGACGGCACGGTCGACTGGGACGCCGCGCTTGCCGCCTACGAGGCCGTCCGCCCCGAGCACTGCCGCCGCGTGGTGACCACCTCCCGCGCCTGGGGCGAGCTGTGGCACCTCGACGGCACCGCCCGGCAGGAGCGCAACACCCTGCTGCGCGCCCGCGACACCCGCGACTACGCCTTCACCGACTGGCTCTACGGGCCGACCGCCCTCACCCCGGACCAGGAGCCGCCCATGTTCACGCCCGTCCCGCTCTCCTCCGCCCGCACCGGCCGGCTGGAGACGGCCGAGCCCCTGACCGCGGGGCGGCCCCGGTGAGCGACGCCTACCTGTACGCCGCGCTGCGCACCCCCTTCGGCAGCTTCGACGGAGCCCTGGCCGCAGAGGGGTACGGGCGCGGGAGACGTACGGCATCACGCGCGCCGAGCTGCGCCGGCGGCTGAGCGTCGACCTGATCGGCTGAGGCTTTACGCGCCGTCAAGGAGCCGTGCGGGGTGTGCGCCGGCGAATCGGCGCGTACGGCCGCTGAGCGGTGGCGCGTTAGGATCGCCGGCATGGCGAACCTTCGACAGGCGCAGAAGCAGATGACGCGCCGGCTGCTGCTGGAGTCGGGCCTCGAACTGTTCACGACGAAGGGATACGCCGCCACCACGGTCGACGACATCGCGAGCGCGGCGGGCACCACCCGGGTGACGTTCTACGCCTACTTCCCCTCCCGCAGCGAGCTGATGAAGGCGCTGATCGACGAGCGGCTCAACGAGGCGCTCCAGCGCGTCAGTTCGCCCGAACACGGCTCCACCGCCCTGGGCCTGGTCGCGACCGTGGCCGACGGCACCCCGGAGGCGGTCGCCGCCTGGCTGCGGCGCACCGCCGACAGCTGGCCGGCGATCCGGCCGATCATCCGCGCGGGCCGCGACGCCGCGGCGGTCGACCCGGAGCTGACCGACCTCGTGGAGCGGTGGCTGGAGGAGGCCATCAGCGACATCGAGGACGGACTCGCGCAGGCCGGCCGGCTGGCCCCCCACCAGCGCCGCTTCCGCGGCGCGCTGGCGATGGCGGAGCTGGACTTCGTCGCCCAGCACTGGGACGGCGCCGACTGGAAGCTCACCCGCGAGCAGATGCTCGCCGAGCTGAGCGCCAGCTGGGTGCGGCTGCTCGCCTGATCCGGGCTGTTCCGACGGACCCGACCCGACCCGGCCCGACTTGGCCCGACCCGACCTGACCCGTTCCGCGGTCGCGGGCCGGGCCGTCGGCGTGCCCGGGCGCGCCGCTCCGACGTCGCTTGACAACGTTGTCAAGCGCCCTTGTGAAACTCAATGGCCAATCTATTTTCATGACGTTCGTTTCATTGACGTTGCGTAAAGTGAACGGTTAGCGTGGCCGAAGCCACCGGGTGCACAGCCGCACCCGCACCGGACACGTGAGGCAGTCATGAGCGAGAGCAGCAAGGTCGTGCACACCGTCCTGGGCCCGGTACCGGCCGGCGAACTGGGAGTCGTCTCGGTGCACGAGGCGCTGCTGTCGGTGCTCCCCGGCGCGGAGCACGCCTTCGACATCACCTTCGACCGGTCCGCGATCTTCGAGACGCTGGCCGCGAAGCTGCGGGATTTCCGCGCGTGCGGCGGCGGCACGATCGTCGACAGCACCGGGATGTTCCACGGCCGGGACGTCCGGCTCTACGAGGCCCTGTCGCGCGCCACCGGAGTCCACCTCGTCGCCTCGACGGGCCAGGGCCCGGAGGAGCTCCTCGGCGGGTACTTCCTCACCCCGCAGACCAACCCGCCCACTCCCTGGCCGGCCGAGCGGTTCGCCGACCTGTTCACCAAGGAGATCACCGAGGGCATGGCGGTCCCGCGCGTCGAGCGCCGCGGCCCGGCCGGCCTGGTGGCCACCGCCGTGACGCGCGGCGGGATGACCGCGACGGACGAGAGCCTGCTGCGGGGCGCGGCGCGCACCGCGCTGGCCACCGGCGCCGCGCTCTCGGTCCGGTACGGCGCCGACCCCGTGGCCGAACTCGGCGTCGTCCTCGACGAGCAGCTGCCGCCCGGGCGGGTCGTGGTCGGCGGGCTGGACCGCAAGGACGCCGTCGCCGCCGGCGCCCCCGCGAAGGTCGCCGCCATGGGCGCCCACGTCGCGCTCGACCACGCCGGCACCGAGGACGCCGCGCACGTCACCGACGCCGAACGCGCCCGTTTGGTCGCCGAGTTGGTGGCGGCCGGACACGCCGACCGGATTCTGCTGTCCACCGGCGCGACCGGGGTCGCCAAGGGGCACCCCGCCACCGACACGCCGTACGGCCATGTCCTGACCGTCCTGGTGCCGCTGCTGAAGGAGCAGGGCGTCGGCGACGACGACGTGCGGCGCATCCTCGTCGCCAACCCGCGCGACCTGCTCGCCCTGCGGTGAGCGCGCCGACCCCCACCCCCGTCAAGTCCTCTTCTCAAAGGTGAGTGTTGTGTCGAGAGTGAACACCGTTCTGGGGCCGGTCGCCGCCGAGGAACTGGGTTTTGTGGCGATCCACGAGCACATCGGGTACGGCATGCCCGGCTCCGAGCTGGACACCCGGTGGTGGAAGACGCCCGAGGAGCGCTACGAGGAGACCGTGCCGAAGCTGCGCCGGTTCCACGAACTGGGCGGCGGCACCTTCGTCGACGTGACCGGCATCTGCAACGGCCGCGACATCGACGCCTACAAGTCCCTGTCGGCGAAGACCGGCGTCCACATCGTCGCCTGCACCGGCTTCGTCGGCGGCGACACCGCGCTGCCGCACTTCGCGCGGGCGGACGTCGACTACCTCACCCGGCAGTTCGTGCACGAGATCACCGTCGGCATCGGCGGCACCGGGAGCCTGGCGGGCGTCATCAAGGTCGGCGTGAGCCGCGGCGGCCGCATGACGGACCTGGACAAGCGCATCTACCGCGCCGCGGCCCGCGCGGCGCGCACCACGGGCGTGCCGATCCTCACGCACCTGGCGATCGACGCCGAGAACGCCGTGCGGATCTTCGCCGAGGAGGGACTCCCGCTGGACCGCGTGCTGTTCGGGCACGTCGACGACGGCGTCAACGCCGACAAGACGCGCGACGTGTGGATCGCCGAGCAGGGCGGCCGCCTCGGCTTCGACACCTTCGGCTACGAGACCGAACTGCCGGACCCGCCGTTCTGGGCCCGCCCGCGCAAGGAGCGGCTGGACCACTTCCTGCGGTTCATCGACGGCGGCCGGCGGCTGACCCGGGTCCTCGCCTCCGCGGACGCCAACTGCAGCCCGCTGGGCTGGCCGGGCGTCAAGGGCCACACCGTCAACTACCTCTTCGACGACCTCCTGCCGGACCTGCGGGCCGCCGGGCTGGACGAGGCCGCCCTCACCACGCTCTTCGTCGACAACCCCGCCGGCTTCCTGACCATCCAGAAGTAAGAGAGACCCAGCATGCAGTCCTCGGACCTGAAGAACCTGAAGATCGCCGTCGTCGGGGCGGGGTACGGCGGCGCCGCCGCGGCCAAGGCGCTGAGCCTGCTCGGCGCGGACGTCGGCGTCTACGAGCAGGCGACCACGATCCGAGAGGTCGGCGCGGGCATCGGCCTGCGCCCCGCGACCCTCGAGCGCTTCGGCCAGTGGGGCATCTTCGACGCGATCGCGAAGGTCAGCTCGCCCAGCGACTACTTCGAGATCCTCACCGCCACCGGCGAACCCCTCATGAAAGAGGAGTGGCCGGCGGCCGGGGAGCGCAAGCAGACCCGGCTGATCCACCGCGGCGACTTCATCGACGCCCTGCTCGGTGTGCTGCCCCAGGGCATGGTGCACCTCGGCCACCGGCTGCGGACGGTCCAGGACAAGGGCGGCAGCGCCGTGCTCGCCTTCGAGAACGGCGCCACCGTGGAGGCCGACCTCGTGGTGGGCGCCGACGGCATCAAGTCGGTCGTACGGCAGCAGCTGTTCAGCGACAAGGGACCGGTGTTCTCCGGCGAGCACGCCTACCGCGCCGTGGTCCCGGTGGACGACACCCACGGGATGGTCACCGACGACAACCTGCGCATGTACATCGGCCGCGGCACCAAGGTCTACCTGCTGCCGCTGCGGCACCGCGGCCAGGTGTCGTTCGACATCACCGCCCTGTGCGCGGACAGCACCTGGAACCCCCGGGTGACCAAGGACGACCTGCTGCGGACGGTCGAGGGCTTCGACCCGCGCCTGGTGGACATCACCCGGGGCCTGGACATGAGCACCGTCAACATCCGCGCCGTCTACGACATCGACCCGGTCGACACCTGGCACTCCGACTCCGTGGTCCTGGTCGGCGACGCCGCCCACTCGATGCTGCACCACCAGGGGCAGGGCGCGAACTCCGCCATCGAGGACGCCGGCGCCCTCGCCGACGCCCTGCGCGTGGCCGACTCCCCGCGGGAGGCGCTCGCCCACTACCAGGCCGCCCGCAAGCCGGTGACCGACACGCTCCAGGCCGTCTCGCGCCAGGGCTGGACCGAGGACGCCATCGACGACGTCTTCCCCGGCCAGCGGCCCGCCGGCCAGCAGCCCGCCGGTCGGGCCGCAGGGACTCCCGCCAGCCGGACAGCCGGCACGTCCGCGGCCGCCGCGGCGGGGGAGTGACGGCCGTGCCCCTGCACCCGCAGATCGCCGCCTTCCTCGCCGACCTGCCCGCCCCGGCCGCCGGGCCGATCGACCCGGCCGCGCTGCGCGCCGCCGAGGAGGCTCACCTCGCGCCCGCCGGGGAGCGCCTGCCGCTGCACTCGGTGCGGGACCTGAGAGCGCCGACCGCGGCCGGCGAGGTCCCGGTACGGATCTACACCGCGACGCAGGCTGCCGCACACGGCCTGCTCGTCTACTTCCACGGCGGGGCCTTCTTCCTCGGCAGCCTGGAGACCCACGACCACGTGGCGCGCGCGCTGGCCGCCGCGACCGGGCTGAAGGTGGTGTCCGTCGGATACCGCCTGGCGCCCGAGGCCGCCTTCCCCGCCGGGCTCGACGACTGCCACGCCGTGGTGCGGTGGCTCGCCGAGGAAGGGACGGGCCTGGGCTGGGACGGCACGACCCTGGCGGTGGCCGGCGACAGCTCCGGCGGCAACCTCGCCGCCGCCCTCGTCGCCATGGCGCACGACGAGGGCTTCGACCGGATCACCCACCAGGTCCTCTACTACCCGTCGCTGGACCTGGACTTCGACGCCGACCGCTATCCGTCGCTGCGGGAGAACGCCACCGGCTACGGCCTGGAGACGGCGGGCCTGAAGCCGTTCAACGCCTTCTACGTCGGCAGCGGCGCGGACCCGGCGGACCCGCTGGTCTCACCGGCCAAGCGGGCCGATCTGCGCGGGCTGCCGCCCGCACTCGTCGTCACCGCGGAGCTGGACCCGCTGCGCGACGAGGGCGAAGCGTACGCCCGGCGGCTGCGGGAGGCCGGGGTCGAGGTGGAGCTGCGGCGCTACGCGGGCGCGAACCACGGGTTCGTCCAGCACTTCTCCTTTGTTCCCGAGTTCCACGAGGTCTTCGCGCTGACCCGCGACTTCCTTCGCACGCGGTGACCGCGGGACCGGGTACGCACGTCAGGAAAGAGGGATCATGACGCAGGACGTCGCCGTCCACCCCCTGGTCTCGCCGTGGGGTCGGTTCGGGCTGTACAGCTTCTTCGTCGACGCGCCCGAGCCGGCGATCGTCGACACCGGCATCGCGTCCTCGCCCGCCGCCATGGCACCGGCCCTCCAGGCGCTCGGGCGCCGGATCGAGGACGTGCGCTGGATTCTGCTGACGCACGGCCACATCGACCACGTCGGAGGGGCGTTCGCCCTGTGGAACCTCACCGGGCGGCGTGCCCGGGTGGTCATCCACGAGGCCGACGCGCCGATGCTCCGCTCCCGCGCGGCCCATGTGGCGGAGTACCGCGCGGGCCGCGGCCGGTATCTGCGCGACCCGCAGGGCGCGGCACGGGTGGCGGCCGCCGCGGACGCCGTCATCTCCGGCGAGATGGAGCCCACCGTGCTGGTCCGCGGCGGCGAGATACTGCCGCTCGGCGGCGGCGTCACCGTGTCGGTGCACGCCGTTCCGGGCCACACGCCCGGGTCTGTGGCCTACGCCGTCGACGGGCAGCGGTCGGTCTTCACCGGTGACGCCGTACAGGTCCACGGTGCCGCGAACGGCTTCCCCGGGTACACCGACCCGGCCGCCTACCGCGCGGGCCTGACCCGCCTGCGGGACGAGGTGCGGCCGCGGACGCTGTACCTCGGGCACCCCTACCGCCGCGCCGACGGCAGGCCGTACGGCGTCGCACTCGACGAGGCGCAGACCCGGGAGGCGCTGACCCAGAGCCTCGACGCCGAGCGCCGGGTCGCCGCGGCCGCCTGCGCCTGCCTGGCGGCCGGGCCGGCGGAGAGCGACTCGCCGTACTCGCCCTTCGCACCCGTCGCCGACGCCCTCGGCTACACCGGCGACCCGGCGCTCGAGCCGTCGCCGTTCTTCACCACGCTGCACGGCTACCGCGCGCAGCACCACCGGACCGTGTAGGACAGGAGCCCCACCATGACCGACTTCCGTACGCTGCGGGCCGGCGAGGAGACCATCGCCGTCCGCAAGGACCTGCGGGTGCCGATGCGGGACGGCGTCGAACTCGCGGTGGACGCCTACCGCGGCACCGACGACACACCGCGGCCGGCGCTGATCGCGATGAGCGCCTACGGCAAGGAGCTCCAGGCGCTGGCCCTCACCACGCCGCCGCAGCGCCGCCCCAGCCCGATGTGGGACGGCTGCATCGAGGCCGGCGACATCGCCCGCGTCGTCCGCGAGGGCTACGTCCACGTCATCGGCGACATGCGCGGCACCGGCGACTCGGGCGGCACCATGGTCGGCAACTACAACTTCGGCGGGGTCTCCCAGGGGCAGGACCTGTACGACCTGGTGGAGTGGGTCGCCGCGCAGCCGTGGTGCGACGGCAACGTGGGCATGATCGGCATCTCGTACTTCGGCTCGATGCAGGTGCTCGCCGCCGCCGAGCGCCCGCCGCACCTGAAGGCGATCTTCGTCAGCGGCGGCCACTACGACTTCTACGAGACGACGTACCACGGCGGGATCATGTGGTTCATGCCCCGCGCCGCCCGCGAGGGCCGCGGCGGCGACTCCGGCATCGCGCACACGGACGTCAGGTCCCGCATGCAGGACGTGTACGGCCCCGAGGAGCTGAACACGCTCGTCGACGCGCGGCTGGCCGACCCGGACGTGGCGGCCTGGCCGAACCTGGTCCACGTGCTGAAGTACCCCAAGAACCGCGAGTTCTGGTTCGACATCGTGATGAACCCGCTCGACGGCGACTGGTACGAGGAGCGCAACCCGATCACCCTGGCCCGGAACATCGACATCCCGGTCTACCTCCAGATCGACCAGGGCCGGGGCTGGACCGTCGACGGCCACATCGAGCTGTTCGACGTGCTGAAGGGCCCCAAGAAGCTCGACATCGGCTCCTACCCGCCGATGCAGTCGCGCCCCTGGATCGAGGAGCACGACACGATGTTCCGCTGGTACGCGTACTGGCTCAAGGGCATCGACAACGGGATCATGGACGAGCCGGCCGTGCGCGTGTTCGTGGAGGGCTCCCGCGAGACGGTCACCGCCGCGCAGTGGCCGCCCAAAAAGATCGCCTACCGGCCGCTGTACCTGCGCCCGCGCCACAAGCTGTCGGGCGAACCTGAGTTCATGGGCGCCGAGCACGCCGCCCCCGACGGCTTCTACCAGGCGCCGCTGACCGTCACCGACACGGTGCAGGTGCTGACCTGGCGCACCGAGCCGTTCGCGGAGCCCACCGAGATGATCGGCGCCGGCGCGGCACACCTGTTCGCCGAGATCGACCAGGACGACACGAACTTCATCCTGCGGCTGTGGGACGAGGCGCCCGGCGGCGCCCGGCAGCTGATCACCACCGGCTACCTCAAGGCGTCCCACCGCGAACTGGACGAGGACCGCACCACCGAGGGCAACCCCTACCACCCGCACACCCGGGCGGTGCCGGTGGAGCCGGGGCGGATCGAGGAGTACGTACTGCGGCTCTACCCCTTCGCCGCCACCTTCCGGCCCGGCCACCGCCTGGTGGCCGAACTGTCGAACGACGAGCCGCTGGCCGACGCCCACAACGCGCTCCTGCCGCCGGACGCCTTCCACCTCCCGGTGGGCCGCCCGGTCACCCACAAGATCTACCGGGACGCCGCCCACCCCTCCCGGCTCCTGCTCCCCTTCACCACCCCCGAGCCCCCGACCACGGCATGACCCCGCCGGCCGGCCCGCGGGAGAGCCCGCCGGCCGGCCCGCGCAGATCCGCACGGCGGCCCCCGGACCGGCTGGATCAGTCCTAGATCAGCCCGAGGTCGCGGGCCCGCATGCCGGCCTGGAAACGGGACTCCGCGCCCAGCGCGGACATCAGCTCCGCCACCCGGCGCCGGTAGGTGCGCACCCCGAGGCCCAGCACCCGGGCCGCCGTCTCGTCCTTGCACCCCGACGCCAGCAGCTCCAGCACCCGCGGCGCCATCTCGCGCAGCTCCGCGTACTGCGCGTCGTACACCGCCAGGTCGGTCGCCGACCGCCAGGCCGCCTCGAACAGCGAGGTGACGTTCTGGACCAGCGCCGGTTCAAAGACCACGCTGTAGCTGCGCCGGCCCGCGCTCAGGTCGCCGGCGAGGATCGCGAACCGGCGGTCGATGATGATCGTCTCGTTGACGCTGTCGGCGGTGATCCGGACCTGCGCGTCGGGGCCGGCCGCCACGGCCCGCAGATGCCCGGCCGTCCGCGGGCTCATCAGCGCGCTCGGCTGGTACAGCTTGCGCAGCCGGGGCCGCGCCCCGGACAGCCGGTCCGCGACGTCCTGCCCGAGGACCCAGGTGTTCAGGTCCCGCGCCGCACACCACAGCTCGCCGGCCGTGGCGAACAGGTGCCCGGTCCGGGCGAACACCTCCGCCTCGCCGTGCAGCACGCGTACCCCGCTCTCCACCGTCATGGCCCCAGTCTTCCCCGGCGCCCCCCGTGCCGCCAAGCGCGGCAGGAAGTTGCCACCTGCGGCCGCCGGCCGCCCCGCGGGGGAAGACTTCCTCCCATGACTACGAACAACGCCGGCGCCGCCGGCACCTGGACGCTCGGCGACCGCACCGTCAACCGCCTCGGCCTGGGCGCGATGCGCCTGATGAGCAAGGCCGACGGCAGCCCGAGCGACCGCGCGCAGGCCGTCGAGGTGCTCCAGCAGGCGGTCGAGCTGGGCGTCAACCACATCGACACCGCCTCCTTCTACTTCTCCGCCCTGCGCTCCGCGAACGAGCTGATCAACACCGCGCTTGCCCCCTACCCGGACGACCTGGTCATCACCACCAAGGTCGGGCCCGGGCGCGACCCGTCCGGTGCCTTCCTCAGGGCCCACACCAAGGACGAGCTGCGCGGCCAGGTCGAGGAGAACATCCGCCAGCTCGGCCTGGACCGCCTCGAGGTGGTCAACCTCCGGATCGGCACCGGCCTCGAACGCGGCGAGGGCTCCCTCAAGGAGCAGTTCGCGGCACTGGCCGAACTGCGGGAGGAGGGCCTCATCCGGCACCTGGGCGTCTCCAACATCGGCCCCGAGCACCTGGAGGAGGCGCTGGACATCGCGCCCGTGGTGTGTGTGCAGAACCAGTACGGGCTGACCACCCGCCGGGAGGACGACGTGATCCAGCAGGCCTGCGCCGAGCGGGGTATCGCCTTCGTCCCCTTCTTCGCGGTGGGCGGCGGCCCCGCCGGTGTCACGGCCGCCGCCGACGCCCCGCTGGCCGCGGCGGACCGGGCCGTCGCCGAGGTGGCCGCCCGCCACGGCGCCTCGCCCTCCCAGATCCGCCTGGCCTGGACCCTCCACCAGGGCCCCAACGTGCTGGCCATCCCCGGCACCGGCAACCCCGCGCACCTGCGGGAGAACGTGGCGGCCGCCGCCCTGCGCCTGACCGAGGAGGACTTGGCCCTGCTCGGCTAGGACGGCCACAATGGGGCGCCATGAGTGAGAACGGGCGCGCGGCGAGCCGGACGGCGGTACTGGTCTGCCAGGGGCGGGCGGCCGCGGACGGCAGGACGGACACCGACCGGTTCGCCGACCCGGTGGCGGCGCGGCTGCTGCGCGGCGCGGAGCGCACGCCCGTGGAGCAGGTCCGCGCGTCCGCGCAGCCCGCCGGGTGGGGCGAGCGCATGGCGTACGAGAAGGTGCGGGCGTGCGCGGAGCTGATGGTGCCGCGGACCGTCGCGATCGACGAGGCGCTGGGCGCGCGCGGGGCCGGCCAGTTGGTGGTCCTCGGCGCCGGGCTGGACACGCGCGCCTGGCGGCTGGCCGGCCTGGCGCGGACCGACGTGTGGGAGGTCGACCACCCGGCCTCCCAGCAGGACAAGCGCGCCCGCCTCGCCGAAGCGGAGCCCGCCCTCGCCGCCCGCTCCGTCCGCTTCGTGCCGGTCGACTTCGCCGTCGACGACCTCGGTGCGGCGCTGGACGCCGCCGGGCACGACCCGGCCGCGCCGACCACCTGGCTGTGGGAGGGCGTCGTGCCCTACCTCACGCGCGACCAGGTGCGCGCCACGGTCGCGGCCCTGGCCGCCCGTACGGCCCCGGGCAGCGCACTCGTCGTCAACTACCAGGCGCCCTCGGTCCGGGCGGCGCTGGGGCGGCTGCTGGCCCGCGTGCTCCGCGGCTCCGCCACCTCCGGCGAGCCCTGGCGGTCGCTGTGGCGGCCCGACCGCATGGCGGCGCTGCTCGCGGAACACGGCCTGGCCGTGGCCTCGGACCGCAGCCTCCTCGACCTCGCCCACGACATCGGCAGCCCGACCCGCGGCGGCACGTCCCTGGCGTCCGGCCGGGTGGCCGTCGCCACGGCGTGACCGGAGCGGCGGGCCGGGCGCCGCGGCCGCCCCGCGGGGACGGCGGCTATCCCTGCGCCCGGAACGCGTCGGTGTGGTCGGTGACGAAGGCGCGCAGGGTGCGGGGCGCGCTTCCGGTGAGCGCGGCGACGTCCTCGGACCGCCAGGCCGCGTCACCCTCGGCGATCAGGGCGAAGACCTGGGCGTTGGAGGCGGCGACCGCCTCGGGCACCCCGGCCCGCACCATCAGCTCCCGGTGCCGGTCGGGCGTGAGCCGGCGGTAGGCGATCGCGCGGCCCAGCGCGCGGGTCAGCTCGGCGGCCACGTCGGCGTAGCCGACGAGTTCCGGGCCGGTCAGCAGGTAGGTCCGCCCGGCGTGGCCGGCGGGCGCGGCCGCCACCGCGGCGGCGGCCGCGGACACGTCCCGCGCGTCGACCATGCCGAAGAGGCCCTCGCCGGTCGACATCGCGAACTCGCCGGTCTGCCGGATCGCCGGGGCCGCGAGGAACAGGTTCTGCATGAGCAGGTTCGGCGCGAGCAGCGTGAAGGGCAGCCCGCTCGCCCGCAGGTGGGCCTCGATGCGCGCGTGGTCGCGCCGGCGGTCGACGGGGGAGTCCGCGGTGGCCCGGTGGTTGGTGATCTTCACCAGGTGCCGCACGCCCTGCCGGACGGCGCTGTCGATGACCGCGATCTCCTGGGCCGGCACCGACGGGCTGATGAGCAGCAGCGTGTCGGCGCCGCGCGCGGCCGCGTCCAGGGTGTCCGTCCGGTCGAAGTCGCCCACGGCGAGCTCGGCGCCGCGCCAACTGCCGTCCTGCGGGGCGCGGGAGATGTCGCGTACCAGAGCCCGCACGGGAAGGCCCCGCGCGGCCAGCAGCCGTACCGCCTCGGTGCCGATCGTGCCCGTCGCCCCGGTGACCAGGATCATGGTGCCTCCGCTGTCGGCGCCGGGACGGTCGGTCCGCTGCCCGGCGTGATGAGTGATCACCTCCAGCCTGCACAGCGACGGTTTCGTTTGTGAAGTAGGCACCGGTTGGATATACAGGTACCTGATGGATACCGACTCGACGACCGTCTACGCGAAGGACTGCCCGTCACGCACCGTCCTGGGCGTGCTGGCGAACAAGTGGTCGCTCTACGTCCTGGGCGTCCTCGGCCGGTACGACCGGCCGCTCCGCTTCACCGAGGTGCGCCGCCGGGTCGAGGGCGTCACCCAGAAGTCCCTCACCCATGCGCTGCGCAACCTCGAACGCGACGGCCTGGTCCGCCGGACCGTCTACCCGACGGTGCCGCCCCGGGTCGAGTACGCCCTCACCGCACTGGGGCGCGAGGCGGAGACGCTCACCACGGCCGTCGCCGACTGGTCCAGGACCCGTGCCGACCGCGTCCACCAGGCCCGTGCGGCCTACGACTCCCGCCCCGCCGACGGGAGTTGACGCACCCGAAACCCGGACCCGCACCCCGCACCCGAACCCCGGGCCCGCACCCGCCCGCGCTCAGCCGGCGTCGCGTTCCGGCGCGGTCAGCACGGCCAGGTCGCGGCGGTTGGCGCCGCCGGTCTTGGCCAGGAGGTTGGCGACATGGCGCTCGACCGTGCGCGGGGAGATGTGCAGGTCGGCGGCGATCTCGCGGTTGGTGCGGTGCCGGGCGAGCTGCACCAGCACCTCGTGCTCGCGGACGGTGACGCCCATGAGCCACAGCCGGCGGGGGACGCCGGCGCTGCCGTGGCGGCGCTGGCGGACGGGTTCGCCCAGGCCGCGCAGGAGATCGCGGCAGTGCCGGGCGGCGGAGTGGATGCCGTGCGCGGTGAAGAAGGACTCGCCCTCCTGGAGGGAGCGGGCCGGGTCGCCCCAGCCGTCGCGGGCGGCGGCCGGGGCGACCAGGAGCAGGCCGAGGTGGCGGGCGAGCGGGAAGGGCGCGGAGGCGGCGAGCGCCTGGGCGAGGGCCTGTTCGGCGCCCGCGGTATCGCCCGCGCGCCCGGCCAGCACCGCCCGGCTGAGGTGCACGAACTGGCTGTTCCAGGGCAGCCGGCCGGCCGCATGGCACGCGAGCGCGTCGTGGTCGGCCCGGGTCGCGGCGCCGTGCACCGTCTCCACCAGCAGCCCGAGGCCGTACTGCCCGCACAGGTAGGACGGCGTGGCGGCGCCGGTGCCGTCCAGGCCCTTCAGGTGGGTGCGGGCGGCGGCGGTGGCGCCGTGCAGCAGCGCGCAGACGGCGAGACCCAGCCCGGTGACGAGCGGGACCTCGTCCTTCCGGGTGCCTCGCCACCGGTCGAAGTCGGCCAGCGCGGAGCGCAGTTCGGCCTGCCGGCCGCGGTGGGCGGGTACCAGCGCCCGGACCGCGAGCGCGTAGCTGCCCAGCGCGGGCAGGCGCAGCCGGGCGATGTCGCGCCAGGCGGCGGCGAGCAGTTCCTCGGCGTCGGCGAAGCGGGCGCGCAGCAGTGCGTCGACGGCCAGCGCGAGGCGCAGGTGGCAGTCCTCCACGACGGCGCCACCGGCCTCGAACCGGCCGCGGGCGCCGGTGAGCAGCATCGTCTCGGGCGCGGGCACATGGGCGCCGCCGGTGAGCAGTTCGGGGCGCGCGCCGGGTGCCGCGGCCGGGTCACGAGGGGCGGCCACGGCCACGTGTGCGGTCACGTCCGGTGCCGCCGGGGCCCGTTCGCCGCGCTGCCGGGCGGCGGGCCCGTACGGTCCCGGCCGGCGCGGGCGGGGGGTGAGCGGGGTGACTGTCGCGGACCGGGCGGGCGCCCGCACCGGTGCCGGGCCGCCACCTGGTGCGACGCCGGCCCGGTCCTCGCCCTCGCGCGGCGCGTGGAGCGGCCGCCATGGCGCGGGCACCAACCCGCCGGGCGCCGCCCCGGCGAGCACCGGTCCGCGCAGCAGCTCGGTGACGGCCAGCGGGTTGCCGCCGCTCTGTCGGAACACCGCGTCGCACAGGCCCGCGGGCACCGGCCTGCCCTGCGCCCCCAGGAGCGCGGCCACCAACTCCGCGGTGGCCGACCGGTCCAGGCGCGCCAGGGGCAGCAGCGCGGCCGGGTCGCGCCGCCGGGCGTAGTGCGCGAGGTCCGCCGCCGGGCCGGGTACGTCGCGCAGGGTGCCGATGACCGCGACCGCCTGGCCGGCGAGGTTGTCCACGAGGTACTCCAGGGCCGCCAGCGTGTGCGGGTCGGCGTCGTTGAGGTCCTCCAGGACCAGGACGTACGCGTCCGCGGGCGCCGCCGCCAGGACCCGCAGCACCGCCTCTCCGTGCAGGTACGGTTCCGCGGGGACCGCCGCCGGCAGCAGCGCGCCGCGCCGCCAGTCCGGGACGAGCCGGCCGAGCATTCCCGCGTACGGTTCCAGCCGGGGCGGCGGCGACCAGCCGGTACGGGCCAGCCCGAGCAGCGCCTCGGCGAACGGCCGCAGGGCGGGGCAGCCGGCCGGCCCGGACCGGACCGCGCGGCCGCGCAGCACACCGACGCCCGCGGCCTGCGCGGCGGCGGCCGCCCGGTCGGCCAGCCGCGACTTGCCGACGCCGCCTTCACCCGTCACGAACACCGCGCCGCCGTCCCCGGCCGAGGCGGCCGCGACCAGGTCGCACAGCGCGCCCGCCTCGGCCTCCCGGCCCACCAGACGCGCCGGACGCCTGCTCCCGAAGCGGGGCTCACCCATGCCCGGCACCGGCTGTGCCCTTTGCCCCGGCCGAGGGCCGCACGGGCCGACCCGGGCCTGCCCCACGGGTCCTGACGCGGCGCCAGGAGCCGCGTGCGCTGCATGGTGGAACGGTCCCCACAAGCCTGCTCCGGTCATCAGCAGTCGTTAAGAACGATCACCGGGATAATAGCTGAGATGAATGGCGCGGTCGTGGGGCGGCGCAGGCGGTCACAGGCGCGGGCGGTCACAGGCGTGGGCGGTCACAGGCGTGGACCGCACCCCCCTGAGGTGCGGCCCACGCGAGCGGCGCTGATCAGTTGATGGAGCAGTCCGAACACAGCGTCGTGTCGCAGCAGCTGAACGACCACTGCCAGCTTCCGCCGACGACCGAGCCGCCCTGTGCGACGTCGGCGATGTCGATCGAGCTGACCGGGCTGAAGCCGGTCGTCGTCCCGGCCGGGGCGTATTCCTTCCAGGAGCGCACGACGGCGTTGTCCATGTCCATGAGTCGACCTCTCTCTTCGGTGGTGCCGGATGGGGAACCGCAACATCGCCGGGAATCCCCGGCGCATGCGCGCTTGGTCGACCCGCGGGCCCGGGCGCCTGCGCGGGCCCGCGGATCTCAGACCGGGGGAGGGGGTGCCAGCAGCAGGACCGGAGCCACCCGTCCGGGAGCGGCGATCCGGAGCAGCCCGTGGCCGATCCCGGCCAGCCCGGTCATGAGCCCGGGCGTCGCGATCCCGCCCGGTGTCCCGCAGACCGGCCCGTCCCGCTCGATCCGCCGTACGACGGCCGCCGCGTCCCGGGACCACGCGCCGTCCGCGGCCATGCCGTCCGATGCGGCGGCGGCGAGCAGTTCGAGGTTGCCCAGGGCGCCGTGGCACAGGCTGTCGTTGCGGTGCCGTCCGAAGCGGGCGGTGCTGTCCAGCGCCCGCCGCAGGTCCGCGCGGCTGTCCGCCAGGGCGTCCGCCGCGCCGGTCCCCGCACACCTGCGCAGCACCGAGGCCCTGGCCAGACCGACCCCGGGCGCGCCGTGGCACCAGGAGTGCTGGCCGCCCGGCTCCGCCCTGCGGTGGTCCGGCCAGTTGTCCAAGGCGGCGTCGTACGCGCCGTGTTCGTAGCCGAACGCACGCAGGCCCGTGGTGCGGGCGGCCTCGTCGCCGGTGCGCGCGGCGTACGACAGCAGGGCCCAGCCGGCGCCCGCGGCACCGTGGGAGAAGCCGAGCAGCGGGCGCGGCGCCGTACCCGGCCAGCCGGCACCGGCGCCGGCCGGCACCGCGCCCGCGACGAGCGCCTCGGCGCAGCGCTCCGCCAGCCGGCGCGCCGCGGCCCCGTGCCCGGCACCGGCGGACAGGGCCTCGGCGACCGCGAGACAGCCCGCGGTGCCGCTGATCACGTCGTGGGCGACGCCACCCGACACGCGCTCCCGGGCATGGTCCAGCAGGGGTGCGACCAGGGCCCCGGCGGAGGTGTCGCCGAGCAGCGCGGAACAGCAGGCCAGCGCGTACGCCACCCCGCTCACACCGGTGAACGCCCCCACGGCCGCCTCGGCTTCGTGCGGGCCGCCGCCGTCGAGCACCTCCCGCGCGTACCCGGTGACCGGGTCCAGGGCCCGCCGGGCCAGGTCGGCGTGGACCGGCTCGCCGGTGACGCCGGCGAGTTGTGCCAGGAACAGGGCGATGCCCGCGTACCCGTTGTACAGGTCGACGCCCAGCGGCCGTACGGACCAGCGCGACTCCTGCCACAGGTCGAGCCCGAGCCAGCCGAGCCGCCCTGCCGCGCCGGGCGCTCCGGGACCGGCGAACGCCGACGCCTCGAGGCGGTCCGCGACGGCGCGCGCGGCCTTAAGCGCCCGCGCGGCCAACTCCGCGGGCACGGCGCCGGGTTCGGGCCCGGCGCCCTCGGGCGCGGGGGCGCTGTCGGCCGGGCGGGGCGCGGCGCCGTCGGTCCGGGTGGCCAGGTGCGCCGCGACGATCCACCCCTGGTCGGCGAGGTCGCGCTCGCCCATCCCGGCCAGGGTGCGCCCGACCCGCTCCGTGCCGGATTCCGGCAGCAGGCCCGGGATGACCGTGCCGCTCGCCGCGCGCACGTCGCGGGAGCCGGCGCGGGCGGTGAACAGCGGGACGTCGCCCGCCCACAGGTCGGCCACCTCGTGCCGGACCAGCCGGGCCCGGGCCGGGTCGGCGGCGGCCCTGGCCCACAGCACGCCGAACACCTGGTCCCGGTCGAGCGCGTCACGCAGCGCGTCCGGGTGCGTGGTCTCGGCGAGCAGGGTGGCGTACTCGTGGGTGGGCCGCGGGATGATGCGCGCGGGGTCGTCCGCGAAGCGTGCCAACACGCCGTCCGCCGCGAGGAGTTCGGTGCGTGCGGCGGCGAGCGCCTGGTACCCCTCGCGGTAGCCGGCCAGCAGCGGGGCCGCGTAGCGCACCGCGTCCAGGTCGGTGCCGTCCAGCCGGGGCCGGTTGCGGACCTCGCCGAGCACGGGCCGCACCCGCTCCACGCGCATCGTGTCGGTGCCCGCCCCGGCGAAGTCCGCGACCCGGTACGGCAGCGCCGCGGCCTGGTCGCCGCCCATGCCGCCCGCGTCGAACGCCTGCCCGTCGGCGCCGATGACGACGGACGGCAGCAGGCCGACCCGGCCCACCGACTCGCGGTAGGCCGTCACCGCCGGGTCGCCGTCCAGCGTCGGGCTGCCGTAGGTGCGGGGGAGGTCGGCGCAGAACAGCGACTCGAGGTCGATCGGGACCGGCTGGTCGCCGACCGCGATGAGGTTCTCGAAGTGGAAGTCGACGCCGCCCAGGGTGTGCAGCAGCGCGAGCAGCACGCCCTGGCGGTGGAAGTACCGGGTCGCGGCGGCGGCGTCCGCGCACGGCGCCGGGTGGACGAACCCGACCCAGCCGTGGCCGCCGCGGTCGAGGACGGGGAGTGTCATCAGCCGGGACCGCGCCGGCAGCCGCCCGTTGTACCACTCGACGGCGTCGTTGAAGTGCCGGTGCATGCGCAGCGGCCGGGGCTTGTAGACCGCGCGGGCGCCGGAGGCGAAGGCGGCGACGCCCACCGAGCGGCCGCCGTCGTGCGGGTCGCCCTTGGCCGGCTCGAACGACGCGAGGGCGCCGGGGTCGGCGCCGCCGAACAGCCGGCGCACCAGCTCCGGCCGGTCGTCGGCGAGCCGCCGCAGGAACTCGGCGTGCACCGCGGCCACTTGGGCGGCGGTGTCGACCAGCAGCCGGGCCAGTACGGCGTACTCGTCGAGGAGTTCGGCCAGCGGCTCCGGGCGGCGGAAGTGCCGGACGAACGAGCCGAAGCGCGCCTCGGGGGTCTCGCCCTCCAACCGGCCGGTGACGCGCAGGACGTTCAGTTCGAGGACGAGCACCCGGGCGGACAGGCGGACCAGGCGCCGGGTGGCGTCGGCGCGGACGGCCTGCCTGACCACGGCGCGGTCCGCGGCGGCAAACGGCCCGGCGGGCCCGGCGCCGTCGGCCGCAGCGTCGAAGCGGCGCAGGGCCTCGCGGACGAACGGCGCGACGACGCGGGCGAAGCCGCGCTGCCATCCGCCGGGCCCGTCCCCGTCGAGCGTGTCGGGGTCGTCGGCGCCGATGGGGTCGTCGGGGGCGTCGTGCGCGGCCGAGGCCGCCACCCGTTCGACGTCCAGCGCCCACGCGGGCTTGGCCGCGCCGCACCGGCGGGCGAGGCGCTCGGGCGGTTCGGCGAGCAGCGCCCGCAAGGCGCGCGGGGTGCCGCCGTACTCGGCCGTCTGGCGCTCCAGCGCGTCTGCGGCCAGCTCGCGGAAGGCGTCGCGCCAGCGCCGGAAGCGGATGTCGGCCACGGCCGCCCGGTCGGCGTCCTCGGGGTGCGAAGCGTCGCCGGTGCCGCCGGCGTCCTCGGTGTCCGGCCACCCGGCGGCGGCGCGCTCGTCCAGGCGGAGCGCGCGCACCCACCAGGCCCCGGTCAGCGCCGGCCGGCCGCGCCGCTCCCACGGCATGGCGAGCGGGCGGTCGGCGGTCGGCCCGGTTGTCGGCACCATGCTGGCCTTCCTCGTCCTCGGTCCGGTTTCCCGGCCACGAGTCGACCGCGAGCCGCGGCCGCGCCGCATGCGCGCCCACCACCCACATTCATCCCGCGCGCACGGCCGGCAGGTCCCCGCCCGGCGCGGAAACATGGGTGCGCACCACCCACCCCGCCCCGCCTGGTCGCGGGTTCAAACGGTGCCCGCGTCCGCGAACTGGTCGGCGACGGTGCGCGGTTCGCGGCCCAGCAACGTGCCGAGCAGCGGATCGACCGCCGCGAAGCGGCCTTCCCGGGCCGCCTGGAAGGTGGTGAGCGTCATCCGGGCCATCGCCTCCGGGGTGCCGGCGGCGGTCCGGGCCGCGATCCACGCCTCGTCGTCGGTGGTGACACGTGTGACCGTACGGCCACTGGCCTTCGACGCGAGGGCGGCGACGTCGTCGAACGTGAGGGCCTGACGCGCCGTCAGGGTGACCGGGCCGTCGACGGTCCGGTCGCCGGCGAGGAGGGCCGCGGCCGCCTCGGCGGCATCGGCCCGGTCGGTCCAGGACACGGGCCCGTCCGCCGGGGCGGTGATGGTGCCGGTCCGCTGCCACGGGCCGAGCAGCCAGGCCAGGCTGTGGGCGTAGAAGCCGTTGCGCAGCGCGGTCCAGGCGACACCCGAGGCCGCCAGGAGCCGTTCGGTGGCGGCGTGGTCGCGGGCCGGGGGGAAGGGGCTGTCGGCGCCGGCGCCCTGGTGGCTGGTGTAGAGGATGCGCCGGGCGCCGGCCGCGACGGCGGCCTCGATCCCGGCGCGGTGCAGTGCGACGGCGTCGGCGTGCGGGTCGTTGGAGGAGACGAGCAGGACCTGCTCGGCCCCGTCGAAGGAGTGGCGCAGCGCGGCCGGGTCCTCGTAGGAGCCCTGGCGCACGCGCACGCCCCGGTCGGCGAAGTGCCGGGCCCGCTCGACGTCGCGCACGCTGACGCCGATCCGCTCGGCGGGTACGCGCGTGAGGAGGTGCTCGACGGTGGCGCCGTTGAGGGCGCCGGTCGCGCCGGTGACGACAATCATGGGTTTCCCTTTCGTTTCCGCGGCGCGCCTGGCGCCCGGCCGGTGTCAGCTCGCGCGCAGGAGCGGCAGGAGGATGTCGTCGACGAGGTGCGCGACGAACGCTTCGTCGCAGGGCGCGCCCGCGACCACGACGCGGTGGACGATCACCGCCGGCGCGACCTCGGCGAAGAGCTCCGCGGCCCGGGGGGACAGCCGCTCGCCGTGCAGGGCCGCCCTGCGCAGCGGCTCGCCGGTCATGGCGGCCTCGTCCCGGCGCCGGATGCGCCGCATCTCCTCCGCGAGCCGGGGATCGCCGCGCATTCCGGCGAACAGCGCTCCCAGCAGGCCGATCTCCTGCTCGGCGATCTGGCGGCCCAGCCAGCCGACGAGCGCGAGCAGATCGCCGCGGAGGTCTCCCGCGGCGGGCTCGGGCGGCACGGCCGGCGAGCGGTACTCGACCGCGGCCGCGACCAGCGCGGCCTTGTCCCGGTGGCGGCGGTAGATCGTCGTCTTCGCCGCCCCGGAACGGCTCGCGACCGCCTCCATGGACAACTGCTCGTAGCCCACCTCGGTCAGCAGCGCCAAGGTCGCCTCGTAGATGGCCACGTTCCGGCTGCTGTCGCGCGGCCGCCCCGTCGCGCCCGCCCGGCCCGGACCGCCCGCTGCCTCCGCCACACCCGCTCCCCACTTTCGCTACGCTACCGTTGCGTATCGAAAGTACTCCGCCGCCGCCTCCCACGGCAACCCGTCCGCGCCCCGCCCGCCCCCTGGCCGGAGTTGCAGGGCTGCCTGGCGCTGCTCAGCATGGTGAGGAGTGGACCGCCGCCCGCCCGCCCCGCCGTCCGACGGCCCGTCCGGCCACCGCCGAGCGAAGGACCACCGACATGGCCACCACGAACCCCCGCCGAGCCGTACCGCCGTGGCCCCGGCTGCGGGTCGCGGACTGGGAGGACACGCGCGAGACGCTGCACATGTGGGTCCAGATCGTGGGCAAGGTCCGGCTGGCTCATGCGCCCCTGCTCAACCACTGGTGGCAGGTGACGCTCTACGTCAGCCCGCGCGGGCTGACCACCTCCGCGGTGCCCTGCGGCGGCGAGGTCTTCGACATCGAGTTCGACTTCGTGGACCATGTGCTGCGCCTGCGCAGCAGCGACGGCGGCCTGCGCACCGTCCCCCTGGAGTCGATGCCGGTCGCGGAGTTCGCCGCGCGCGTCAGCCGGGCGCTGGAGGAACTGGACCTGCACACCACCATCCAGGACCACCCCAACGAGGTCGAGCCGGCGATCCCCTTCTCGCAGGACCACCGCCACCACACCTACGACCCGCGCGCGGCGCACCTGTTCTGGCGCCAACTCCTCCAGGCCGACCGCGTGATGGGCGCCTTCCGGGCCCGCTTCGCCGGCAAGGCCAGCCCGGTGCACTTCTTCTGGGGCGCCATGGACCTGGCGTGCACCCGCTTCTCCGGCCGCCGCGCCCCCCGGCACGCCGGAGGAGCCCCGAACTGCGGCGACTGGGTCATGGTGGAGGGCTACTCGCACGAGCTGAGCAGCTGCGGCTTCTGGCCGGGCGGCGGCGAGGAGGGCGCCTTCTACTCCTACGCCTATCCCGAACCGCCCGGCTACGCCGACCGCCGTGTCACACCCTCGGACGCCTTCTACAGCCGCGAGCACGGGCAGTTCCTGCTCCCGTACGAAGCGGTGCGCACCGCCGACGACCCGGACGCGGCCCTCACCGGCTTCCTCCAGAGCACCTACGAGGCCGCCGCGGACGGCGCCGGGTGGGACCGGGCGTCCCTGGAGGCCGACCCGGAGCGCTGGGGGTAGGCCGTCCGGTGGATGTTGCGGCCCGCTACCGCTTGGCGGGGCGGGCGCGGGGCAGGGGGGACCGTATGGACCACTCACAAGCGCCGGTGCTGGAGGCCGTGGCGGCGTACCACGCCGAGGGACAACTGCCGTTCACCCCGCCGGGGCACAAGCAGGGCCGCGGCGCCGACCCGCGCCTGCGCGCGGTGCTGGGGGAGGAGGTCTTCCGCGCGGACGTCCTCGCGACCGGCGGGCTGGACGACCGCACGTCCTCCGGGCACGTCCTGCTGCGCGCCGAGGCGCTGATGGCCGACGCCGTCCGCGCCGACCACACCTTCTTCTCCACCTGCGGCAGTTCGCTGTCGGTCAAGGCCGCCATGCTCGCGGCCGCGGGCCCGCACGAGAAGCTGGTCGTCAGCCGCGACGCGCACAAGTCCGTGGTCTCGGGGCTGATCCTGGCCGGCATCCGCCCGGTGTGGGTGGAGCCCCAGTGGGACCCCGGGCTGCACCTCGCCCACCCGCCGTCCCCCGCGTCCTATGAGGCGGCCTTCGAGGAACACCCGGACGCCCGGGGCGCTTTGGTGACCAGCCCGACGCCGTACGGGACGACCGGCGACCTGGCGGAGATCGTCCGGATCGGCCACGCGCGGGACCTGCCGGTGATCGTCGACGAGGCGTGGGGCGCGCATCTGCCCTTCCACCCCGACCTGCCGACCTGGGCGATGGACGCGGGCGCGGACCTGTGCGTGACGTCCGTGCACAAGATGGGCGCCGGCTTCGAGCAGGGTTCCGTCTTCCACCTCCGAGGCGGCCGGATCACGCCCGCGACCCTGGCGGCGCGCGCGGACCTGCTCGGCACCACCAGCCCGTCGGTGCTGCTGTACGCGGGGCTGGACGGCTGGCGGCGCCAGATGGTCGAGCAGGGAGCCGAACTGCTCGACCGGGCGCTGACGCTGGCCTCGCAGGTCCGCGCCACCGTCGAGGGCATCGACGGCCTGCACGTCCACGGGCGGGACGACTTCTGCGGCCCCGGCCGCGGCCACGACCTGGACCCGTTGCAGGTGTTCGTCGACGTCTCCGGGCTCGGCGTGAGCGGCTACCAGGCCGCCGACTGGCTGCGCGCGCACCACCGGATCAACCTGCACGTGTCCGACCACCGCCGGATCAGCGCCCAGTTCACCCACGCCGACGACGCCGGGACCGCCGACCGGCTGGTGGGCGCGCTGCGCGACCTCAGCCGCCGGGCCGGCCGCACGGAGGGCCTGGAGCGCGACCACCGGCAGGTGGCGGTGCCCGCGCCGGAGCGGTTGCGGCTGGAGCAGGCGATGCTGCCGCGGGACGCGTTCTTCGGCCCCGTCGAGTCCGTGCCGAGCGAGGCCGCGGCCGGCCGGGTCGTGGCGGAGATGCTCACGCCCTACCCCCCGGGCATCCCCGCCGCCCTGCCCGGCGAGCGCCTGGACGAGGCCGTGGTGCGCTACCTGCGCACCGGTGTCGCCGCGGGCATGGTCGTGCCCGACGCCGCCGACGGCTCCCTGGGCACGATCCGGGTGGTGGCCGACAGCTGAGGGGGCGGCGCACCCCGTGGCCGTCCGGGGCGTTACGGCCGGTCGGCCGTTTGGCCCGGGGCACAGCGGTTAGGCGTCGGAGTGTGCTTCGGAACGGCAGGCGCACGAGGCCGTGGACAGCCCCCCGCGCTGCCCGCGGGCCCCCGCCGAGGGGCCGCCACTCCCCGCCGTCCGAAGGATGCGTCTCATGCGCCAGCGCCGTTCCGCCACCCCGCACGAGGAGCCGGCCGAGTCCGCCGACCTGCTGCGCCGCCTGTCGACCGCCGGGCCCGAGCAGCGCGAGGCGCTGCGCGAGCGGCTGGTCGTCGTGTGGATGCCGATGGCCCACCGGCTCGCCGGGCGCTATCGCGGTCGCGGCGAGTCGCTGGAGGACCTGCGGCAGGTGGCCGCCCTGGGCCTGGTCAAGGCGGTGCGCCGGTACGACCCGGTGCGCGGGCACGCCTTCCCGAGCTTCGCGGTGCCCACGATCGACGGCGAGCTCAAGCGCCACTTCCGCGACTACGTCTGGAGCGTGCATGTGCCGCGCGCCGTGAAGGAACTGCGCGCCCGGGTGCGTACGGCCTGCCGTGAGCTCGGCACGGACGACCCGGGGGCGGTCGCCGCGCACACCGCGCTGCCCGAGGGCGCGGTGCAGGAGGCGATCGCGTCGATGGACGAGTTCTCCACCCTGTCCCTGGACCACCGCGTCCACGACGGCACGGCCACGCTCCACGACGTCGTGGGTGCCACCGACCCGGCGTTGGAGACGGTCGAGCGACGGGAGGCGGTCCGGCCGGGCATGGGCGCGCTCACCGAGCGTGAACGCATGCTGCTGTACCTGCGCTACTTCAGGGACATGAAGCAGGCCGACATCGGGGAGCTGCTGGGCATCTCCCAGATGCACGTCTCCCGGCTGCTGAACGAGATCTGCGCGACGCTGCGGGCGGGCATGTCGGGGGAGGCGCCCGCCGCCGGGTGACTGCCGGCACACGCCCTGTACGGCGCCGCTGTCCGCGGCGCTCCGCCGTCACCCCCGGTCGGCGGTCGCCCCGGCGTGGAGGTGCTCGAGGGCGTCGAGCACGACGGTGCGCCGGTACCAGGACTTCCAGGCCGCGGCGTCGGCGGCCGGGGAACCAGGGGCCGTCGGGCGGGGGAGCGGGCGCGGTGGTGACGGCGGAGGCGAGCGACCTTCCCGTGTGGAGCGCGCTGTGGCAAACGGCGCGCGGGCCGTCGGCCGCGCGGCCCCGGCGACCGGGTGAACTCGCCGCGCACATCCGCCCATTCGGGGTATCCGGCGGTCCGGCGCCGGTGGGCCGGGCGGATACACCTGGTCCCATGTCCGTCGGCGAGGGCGGAGAAGGGAGCGGGTGGCGGATGACTTCGGGCGGGCGCCGGAACGGCAACCACACGTCGGCGCGGGAGACCGCGCTGACCGGCGTCGCGGTGCTCGACCGGCGCCTTCCGCTGGCGGAAGGCGCCAAGTCGCTGCTGCGGAAGGCGTTTCCGGACCACTGGAGTTTCCTGCTCGGCGAGTTGGCGCTCTACAGCCTGGTCGTCCTGGTCCTCACCGGCACCTGGCTCACGCTGTTCTTCCAGCCGGGCACGAAGCAGACGCCGTACCACGGTTCGTACCCGCCGCTCGACGGCCTGCCGGTCTCCGCCGCCTACGACTCGACCCTCCACATCAGCTTCGAGGTGCGCGGCGGCCTGCTGATCCGTCAGATGCACCACTGGTCCGCCCTGGTCTTCGTCGCCGCGATCGGCGTCCACCTGCTGCGGAACTTCTTCACCGGGTCCTTCCGCCGGCCGCGCGAGATCAACTGGATGATCGGCGCGACGCTGTTCCTGCTGGCGATGCTGGAGGGCTTCTGCGGCTACTCGCTGCCGGACGACCTGCTGTCCGGAACGGGGCTGCGCACCGCGAACACCATCGTGATGTCGATCCCGGTGGCCGGCACCTACCTGGCGCTGCTGCTGTGGGGCGGCTCCTATCCGGGCACGCTGCTCAACAGCCGCCTCTACATCCTGCATGTGCTGTTCCTGCCCGGGGTGCTGATCGGGCTGGTGACCGTCCACCTGGTCCTCGTCGTGTACCACAAGCACACCCAGTGGAGCGGGCCCGGGCGGACCAACCGCAATGTCGTCGGGCAGCCGATGTTCCCGCAGTTCATCGCCAAGACCGGCGGGCTCTTCCTGCTGGTGACGGGGGTGCTGGCGGTGCTGGGCGCCCTCGTCCAGATCAACCCCGTATGGGAGTACGGCCCCTTCCGCGCCGACCAGGTGAGCACCGACGCCCAACCCGACTGGTACGTGGGGTTCCTGGAGGGCGCGCTGCGGTTGATGCCGCCCTGGGAGAGCGCGGTCGGCGGGCACACGGTCATGTGGAACGTCCTGCTGCCGGCACTGGTGCTGCCCGGGCTGCTGTCCGCGGTGCTGGTCGGCTATCCCGTCTTCGAGCGCTGGGTGACCGGCGACCGCGGCGAGCACCACCTGTGCGACCGGCCGCGCGACCGCCCGTTCCGCACCGGCCTCGGCGTGGCCGCGATCGTCTGGTACGCGGTGCTCCTGGCGGCCGGCGGCAACGACGTCAGCGCGTACGCCTTCCACCTGTCGGTGAACGCGCTGACCTGGATCTTCCGGGTCGCGGTGTTCGCCGGCCCGGTGATCGCCTTCGCCGTCACCCGCCGACTGTGCCTGGCCCTCCAGACGCACGAGCACAAGGCCCTCACCGAGGGCGTGCCGACCGGCGACGTCGAGCAGACCGTCTACGGCGGGATGCGGCCGGTGCACGTACCGGCCGACCCCGTGCGGCGGTACCGGTTCGTCGTACGCGACCTGCCCCGGCCGGCGCCGCCGCCCGACGACGGGGCACCGTACCGGGCCCGGCTGCGGTCCGCCCTCAGCCGCTGGTACTACACCCGCCGCGTGGAGCTTCCCGCGACGGCCGAGGAGCGGCGCCGCGCCGACGAGGCGCTGGCCGACCCCGAACGGAGGCAGCGGTGACACGCACCGGCCAAGACCCCGCGAAGGCGCGGACGGACGGGGACCTTCAGCCGCCGGCCGAGCAGCCGGCGGACCGGGGCAGCACGCTGGGCAACCGCCTGCTGAACTACGCCACCACCACCGACCACAAGGTCATCGGCAACATGTACATGGTCACGGCGTTCTGCTTCTTCCTGTTCGCCGGGCTGCTGGCGATGGGGATGCGGGTCGAACTGGCCCGGCCCGGACTCCAGTTGTGGAGCGCCGAGCAGTACAACCAGCTGGTCACGATCCACGGCACGATCATGATGCTGCTGTTCGCGACACCGATGTTCGCCGGGTTCGCCAACGCCGTCATGCCGCTCCAGATCGGCGCCCCCGACGTGGCCTTCCCCCGGCTGAACGCGCTGACCTACTGGCTCTACCTCTTCGGCGGCCTCGTCGTCGTCTCCGGCTTCGCGGTGCCCGGCGGCGCGGCGGCCTTCGGCTGGTTCGCGTACGCGCCGCTGAACAGCGCCATCGACTCGCCGGGCACCGGCGCCGACCTGTGGGTCATGGGACTGGTGCTGTCCGGGCTGAGCACCACCCTCGGCTCGGTGAACTTCGTCGCGACCATCGTGTGCCTGCGCGCCCCGGGCATGACCATGTTCCGGATGCCGATCTTCACCTGGAACATCCTGTTCACCTCGATCCTGGCGCTGCTGGCCTTCCCCGTGCTGACCGCGATCCTGCTGGCGCTGGAGGCGGACCGGAAGTTCGGCGCCCATGTCTTCGACGCGGCCAACGGCGGCGCGATCCTGTGGCAGCACCTGTTCTGGTTCTTCGGCCACCCCGAGGTCTACATCGTGGCGCTGCCGTTCTTCGGGGTGGTCACCGAGATCATCCCGGTCTTCAGCCGCAAGCCGGTCTTCGGCTACATCGGCATGGTCGGCGCGACGATCGCCATCACCATGCTGTCGGCGACCGTCTGGGCCCATCACATGTTCGCCACCGGCGCCGTGCTGCTGCCGTTCTTCTCCCTGATGTCGTTCCTGATCGCCGTGCCCACCGGGGTGAAGTTCTTCAACTGGATCGGCACGATGTGGCACGGCACGCTCTCCTTCGAGACGCCGATGCTGTGGTCGGTGGGCTTCCTGGTGACCTTCCTGCTCGGCGGGCTGAGCGGGGTGCTGCTGGCGTCCCCGCCGCTGGACTTCCACGTGACCGACAGCTACTTCGTCGTGGCGCACCTGCACTACGTGCTCTTCGGGACCGTGGTCTTCGCGATGTTCGGCGGGTTCTACTTCTGGTGGCCGAAGTGGACCGGCCGGATGCTGGACGAGCGGCTGGGCCGCATCCACTTCTGGACGCTCTTCACCGGCTTCCAGACCACCTTCCTCGTCCAGCACTGGCTCGGCGAGATGGGCATGCCGCGCCGGTACGCCGACTACCTCGCCCAGGACGGCTTCACCACGCTGAACACGGTCTCCTCCATCGGCGCCTTCCTGCTGGGACTGTCCACCCTGCCGTTCCTCCACAACGTCTGGCGGACCACCCGGCACGCGCCGAAGGTCGACGTCGACGACCCCTGGGGCTTCGGCCGCTCCCTGGAGTGGGCGACCAGCTGCCCGCCCCCGCGCCACAACTTCCACACCTTGCCCAGAATCCGGTCGGACTCGCCGGCGTTCGACCTCCACCACCCCGAGGCGCTGCCGGCCGGCTCCGCCCCCGGCACCCCCACCCCCGACACGTACCAGGAGGCCGGCGCGTGAGGAGCGAGGCGTACCTGTTCGGCGGAGTCGCCGGCTTCTTCCTGGTCACCGGCGTCGGCTACGGGTGGTGGTCGCGGCAGGAGCCGGCCGGCACGGCCGCGCTGGCCGTCGCCTTCGTCATGGCGTCGCTGATCTGCTTCTTCTTCACCCAGAACTACCGCCGGCGCGGCGCCCGGCCCGAGGACCACCGGGACGGCGAGATCGCCGACCGGGCCGGCCCGCTCGACTTCTTCCCCGCCCGCAGCCCCTACCCGCTGGTCACGGCGACCGGCGCCGTGCTGTGCGCGCTGGGCATCGTCTTCGGGCTGTGGCTGTTCCTGCTCGGCCTGGGCACCCTCGCCTCCGGCGTCGGCGGGATGGTCTTCCAGTACGTCCACCGCGGCGAGGAGTAGCCGCGCCCGTACCGTCCGCCGATCCGTTTCCACACATCCCCGGCGCCATGCATCAAACCACACCGAACGGACACCCGAGCGGCAGTCCATCGTCCATGTGAGGAGCGATCATGATCGTCGAGATGCTCTACGACAAGGGCCTGCGGGCCGACCACTGCTACGACGCCGCCCTGGTGTCGGTCGGACTGGCTCTCGTGTCCTGGGCCACCTCCGTCAAGACGGAGTCCCACGGCGTGGAGCGAGCCGACCGCTGGGGGATCTTCGTCGGGGAGTGGGCCCCCACCTTCTTCGGACTCGGGCTGGCGCTGGCGCACCACGAGAAGAAGAAGACCTGACGCCTGCCGGACGGGCTCGGGCCGCGGACCGGGGGATGCTCCCGGTCCGCGGCCCGCGCGCGGGGCGCCCCCGCCGTTTCACCTGCCGGTCCACCGCCATGCGGCGGCGGGCGCCTACGGGCGGTCGCCGGTCCCTCCTTCGGTGGGGGCCGAGGTGTGCTGGTGGCCGCCGGGGCGGATCGCGCCCCGGCTGTCGTCGATGCTGTCGCGGGCGGCGGCGGCGACCGCTTCGGGGGTGATGCCGAACTCGCTGTACAGCCGCTGGTAGGCGGCGGAGGCACCGTAGTGCTCCAGGCTGACCGTCCGCCCCGCGTCGCCGACGATCTCCCGCCAGCCCTGCGCCACCGCGGCTTCGACGCTGACCCGGGCCCGCACCGAGGGCGGCAGCACCGAGTCCTGGTAGTCGCGCGGCTGGTCGGCGAACCACTCCCGGCACGGCATCGAGACCACCCGCGCCGCGATGCCCTCCTCGGCCAGCAGCGCGCGGGCCTGAAGGGCGATGTGGACCTCCGAGCCGGTGGCCACCAGGATCACCGCCGGCTCCGCTCCGCCGGCCGGGTCCGCCAGGACGTAACCGCCGCGGGCCGCGCCCCGGGCCGGGGCGTGCTCGCCGCTGTCGCGGTCCAGGACCGGCAGGTTCTGCCGGCTGAGCACCAGTCCGGCGGGCCGGTCGGTGCGCTCCAGGATGGCCTGCCAGCAGACGGTGGTCTCGTTGGCGTCGGCGGGCCGGACGACATGCAGGCCGGGGACGGCGCGCAGCGCCGCGAGGTGTTCGACCGGCTGGTGGGTGGGGCCGTCCTCGCCCAGGCCGATGGAGTCGTGGGTCCACACGTACGTGGTGGGCAGCTGCATCAGCGCGGCCAAGCGTACGGCCGGGCGCATGTAGTCGGAGAACGTCAGGAAGGTGCCGCCGTAGGGGCGGGTCAGGCTCTGGAGCGCGATGCCGTTGAGGATCGCGGCCATGGCGTGTTCCCGGATGCCGAAGTGCAGGGTCCGCCCGTAGGGGCCGCCCTTCCAGTCCTTGGTCTGGCGGTCGGGCGGGACGAAGGACGGTTCGCCGGACATGGTGGTGTTGTTGCTCCCGGCCAGGTCGGCCGAGCCGCCCCACAGCTCCGGCAGGACCGGGGCGAGCGCGTCGAGCACCTTCCCGGAAGCCGCCCGGGTGGCCATCCCCTTGGCGTCGGCGGGGAAGACCGGCAGCACATCGGTCCAGCCGTCCGGCAGCTCCTGCCGCTGCAACCGGTCCAGCAGCGCGGCGCGCTCCGGGTGGGCCTGCCGCCAGGCCGTGAACGTCTCGTCCCATGCCGCGTGCGCCTGCCGGCCGCGCTCGGCCGCCCGCCGGGTGCGGGCCAGCACGCCGTCCTCGACGGTGAAGTGCGCCTCGGGGTCGAAGCCCAGCAGCTTCTTCGTGGCGGCCACCTCGTCCTCGCCCAGCGCGGAGCCGTGCGCCTTGCCGGTGTTCTGCTTGTTCGGGGCGGGCCAGCCGATCAGGGTGCGCAGCATGATCAGCGACGGTCGGCCGGTCTCCTGCCGGGCGGCCCGGGTCGCGGCGAGCAGGGCGTCGACGTCCTCGACGTACTCACCGGTGCCGGTCCAGTCGACGGTCTGCACGTGCCAGCCGTAGGCGGCGAACCGCGCGGGGACGTCCTCGCTGAAGGCGACGTCGGTGTCGTCCTCGATGGAGATGTGGTTGGAGTCGTAGAAGACGGTGAGATTGCCCAGTTCCTGGTGGCCGGCCAGGGAGGCGGCCTCACTGGTGACGCCTTCCATCATGTCGCCGTCGGAGGCGACGACGTAGACGTGGTGGTCGAAGGGGCTGGTGCCCGGTTCCGCGTCCGGGTCCAGCAGGCCCCGTTCGCGGCGGGCCGACATGGCCATGCCGACCGCGCCGGCCATGCCCTGGCCCAGCGGCCCGGTGGTGATCTCCACACCGCGGGTGTGGCGGTGCTCGGGGTGGCCGGGGGTGGCCGAGCCGAAGGTCCGGTACGCCTCCAGGTCCGACAGCTCCAGTCCGTAGCCGGCCAGGTACAGCTGGATGTACAGGGTCAGGCTGGAGTGCCCGCAGGACAGCACGAACCGGTCCCGCCCCAGCCACTGGTCGTCGGCCGGGTCGTGCCGCATGACGTTCTGGAACAGCAGGTAGGCCAGCGGGGCGAGGCTCATCGCGGTGCCCGGGTGCCCGTTGCCGACCTTCTGCACCGCGTCGGCCGCCAGCAGCCGGACGGTGTCCACCGCCCGCACGTCGACCTCGTCCCAGCCGGCCCGCTCCGCCACCGGGAGCGCCAGGGACCTGTCGCGTCCTGCCGTGCCGTCGGACTGTGCACTCGCCATGCCGTCGCTCCTTCGTCGGGTGGGGTCGAGCCGTGCCGGGCGCTGGCGCAAGGGCTCCCGTCCCCTACGGCTAACCGCACGCGGCCGCCTCAATCACCGAAACGCGGGAGTGCACCGGGACGGCGCCTTCCGCAAGCAGCGGCGGACGCCGTTCCACCGGGCCGCCGCGCCGCGTGGAACCTGGCGGAACCGCGGCTGCGGCGGCCCGGACGGACCGGGGATCGTGCTGCTATCCGGCGTGGGTCCCGTACCCGTCCACCTTCGGCGTGCCGGTCGCGCCGTTCGGTGACCGGTAGCCCGAGCAGGTGCCGTCCGACACCTTCATCCCCTTGCCGGCGCCCGCGGTCTGGTCGACGATGTCCGGCACACAGGAGGCCGGGTCGAGACTGTAGGAGTAGGGGATGCTGACCGTGGTGTCGGACTGCGGGTCGGGGCCTGCGGGATGGTTCTCGTCACTGTCGGCGGACCAGGTCACGTCGTCGTAGATGTTGCCGCTGACCTGCCAGTAGCCGAGCTCGTTGGTGTAGAAGGTGCCCAGGACGTCGTGGGAGTCCTGGAAGTAGTTGTTCTCCACCTTGATGTGCGCCCCGACCCGGGAGTTGATGCCGGACTTGCCGAGGTTGACGAAGTAGTTGTCGTAGGTGTGGACGGTGGCGCCGCGATCCAGGGGCGTACGCGAGCCGATGTTCTCGTACAGGTTGTGGTGGTAGGTGATGTACTGGCTCGAGGTGTCGCTGTCCGTGTGCCCGACGAGGCCGGCATGGTCGATGTCGCGCATGATGCTGTAGGAGAGCGTCACGTACTGGGTGTCGTTCTTCAGGTCGAAGAGGCTGTCGTACCCCTGGTCCTCGGTGCACAGCGGGCATCCCGACGCCTCCAGGGTGACGTGGTCGACCCAGACGTTGTGGACGTCGCTCTCCATCCCGATGGCGTCCCCGCCGTTGGACGTGGGCGAGCCCGGTGACTTCTTGACGTTCTCGACGGTCACGTTCTGGATGATGATGTTGGAGGCCTCGCGGACGTGGATGCCCAGCTGGTCGAAGACGGCTCCGCCGCCGACCCCGACGATCGTGATGTTGCTGACGTTCTTGAACTGGATCGCGTCGTCCTCCGTGTCGCAGCTGCTGCCCGAGACCTTGCTGGTGTTGCCGTGGTCGATGGTTCCCTCGACCTCGATGGTGATCGGGGTGCTGCTACTGGCTCGGCCGCACAGTGCCGCGTTGATCTCGGTGCCGGTGGTGGCCCGCACCGTCTGGCCGCCCGCACCGCCGGTCGTGCCACCGTTCTGGGTCGCGTAGCCGGTGGCGCCGCTGCCCGCTGCCGACGCCTCGGGTGTCGACAGCGTCACCATGGCCGCGGCCCCCAGGGCCATCGTGGCCAGTGCCGCGGAAAGCCGCAGTGCGACTGGTCGTCTCATCGTCGTTACTCCGTTCGTCTTCCGTTGCCGGACGTTGCCGCCGGTGTCCCGTGCCGCTCCGCCGCGGGAGCGGCACGGGAGAACCGGGGATGTGCGACGGATCTGCCCGAAGGGCGTTACGGCGTCACCTGCCGGCCGCCGAAGGTCACGACGAGGTGGCCGTCCGAGGCGAACGACCAACCCAGAGCGCCGTCGTAGGAGGCGCACCCGGAACCGTTGGAGCCGGCCCAGAACTGGTCGGAGCTGTCGGTGTCTCCGACGACCTTGTCGTTGCTGCCGTCCCCGTCGAACCGGCAGGAGGTGTCGTTGCGGAACTGGGAGTTGCCGCTCTCCCAGTGGAAGTTGCGTTCGGCGTTGTCGATGCTGACGTCGTCGGTGATGGTCATGTCGCCGGGGTTGCTGTTGTAGGTGAACCCGTCATGGCCGTTGTGGTAGGCGATGTCGCGCACCGCGACGTTGTCCACGGCGATCTTGTCGCCGCCGAGCTTGAAGCCGTTGCGGTCGCCGTCCGGGGTCGCGGTGCCGTCGGAGAGGGTGCCCTGGTCGTAGGAGAGCGAGTCCTCGATGGTGACCGGGCCGATCGGTCCGGTCTCGGTCTTGGCGTACAGGTCCCAGCCGTCGTCGCTGTTGTTGTGGGACACGTCGTAGCGGAAGACGTTGCCCGTGCCCACCGTGAGTTTCGCGGCGAAGCCGTCGGCGTTCTCGCCTGAGGAGTCGGCGTTGTCGTGCGACTCGGCGCTGATGACGAGGTTGTCGGACGGCCACTGGTCCTGGGGAGTCGTGGAGTCGATCCGGGAGATCTGCAGTCCCGTGTCGCGGTTGTAGCGCGTCACCGTGCGCTCGATGACGTTGTGGCTGCCGCCGACGAAGATGCCGTTGTCGCCGGCGTGCTCGACGACGATGCCGTACACGTGCCAGTACGACCCGTCCACCTCGAGCCCGCGGTTCGTCGACGCCTCGCTCTGGGCCGAGAAGTCCAGCACCGGGGTCTCACCCGGATAGGCGGACAGCAGGGTGGGGGAGCCGGCCGTCCCGTTGTCGCCCTGCGGGATGGTGACGGTCTGCGCGTAGTCGTACGTCCCGCCGCGCAGGTAGATCGTCCCGCCGGAGCTGACGCGGCCGACCGCCGAGGCGAGCGTGGTCGGGTCCGACTCGGTTCCGGCGGCGTCGGAGGTGCCGTCCGGTGCTACGTACAGCGCACCGGACGCCGGCGGGGTGGAAGGCGGCGTGGTCGTGGGGCTCGGCGAGGTCGTCGTCGGTGTCGGGCTGCCGGTCGCGGTCAGCGTCCACTGCTTCGTGGAAGCGCTGTCGCAGGAGTTCGTCTGGACCAGGGCCCCTGTCGCCGTGGAGTTGTCCTTGAGGTTGGCGCACTTGCCGCCGCCCGCGTTGACGACCTGGTAGCCGCCGCCGGCGGCGGTCAGCGTCCAGGTCTGGCCGGCCGCTCCCGTGCAGGTCTCCTGCTCGATCGGCGCACCCGCGTTGGTCCTGGCGCCCTGGACGCCCACGCACAGCCCACTGGAGACCGAGGCGATCTGGTACCCGCCGCCGGCGGCGGTCAGGGTCCACTTCTGGCCGTCACCGCCGTTGCAGGTGCTCTGCTCCAACTGCACGCCGGTGGCTTTGCTGGAGCCGGGCAGGTCCAGGCAGAGCGAGCTGCCGGCGTTGGTCAGCGTGTAGGTGCCGGGGCCGGCGCCGGTGGCCGCCCCGGCGGCCCCGGCGGGCGTCGAGGCCAGCCAGGCGGCGGCCGCGGTCGCCACGGCCGCCCCGCCGGCGATCGCGGCGACCATGCGCCGACGTGTTCGCCGGTGCCGGGGCCTGCGCCCCGGCGTGAGTCCGTCTGCTGCGCTCATGGAGTGACTCCGTTTCATCGGTACGGAAGGGACCCCCATGGAGAACCGCAACACTGGTGGCGCGGAGGTGGCAGGCGCGGCGGACCGGCAGGCGACATGACCGGTCCGCCGGTGGTGCTTCCGGACGTCCCGGCACCGGTGGACCCCGCGTGCGCCCGACGCTGCTCGCCGCACACATCCGCGGCAGCAGACCACCCCCGACCCGGAGGCCGGCGGTCGTACGGTTACGGCTCGTCGCCCGGCACGGTGGGGGGAGCGGGCCGGGTGCGGTCGTGCGTCACGTCCGCAGACGTGGCGGAAGATCACTCCTCTGGTACGTCATATACGACGTATCGAGTAGCACCGCCGAACGTACGAGCGTGCCCAGGACGTGTCAAGGCACCGCGCACCGGTCTTCCGTGGGTCGCAAGTCGAGGCGCTGGATGCGTAGATCGGCCATATGCCGCCTTTGAAGGGGGACTTCGGGGCACCCGAGGTGAAACGTGCCCGCACCCTTGACCGTCCCGGACGGCGCCCTTAAATTCTGGAACGTCATATATGAGACGCCGTAGGGGTCCTTCGGTTCTCGCACCCACCGCCCCGATCGCACCACAGGAGCCCGCACAGTGGCCGATATCCTTGCGCCGCACGGCAGTCCACGATCCGGAGTACTGCCGCCCTCTCGTACCGAGGCGGTTCTGGAGTCCATCAAGCACGCGATCCTGACCGGAGAACTCACGCAGGGTCAGGCCCTGGTGGAGGCCGAACTGGCCGAGCGGATGGGGGTGTCCAAGACCCCGGTGCGAGAGGCGCTCAAGACGCTGGCAGGCTCGGGCCTGGTGGTGATGCTCCCTTACAAGGGAGTCACCGTCCGCCGCGTGGACCAGGCGCTGGCCCGCGCGGTGTACGACATGCGTCTGCTGCTGGAACCGGTGGCGGCCGGCCGGGCCGCCCTGTCCGGCCGGGCGCTGGAGGAGGCCGGCAGCGCGCTGGACGCCGCCGACCGGGCCGAGGACGCCGCCGACAGGTCGCTGGCCAACCGGGCCTTCCACCGCGCCCTGTACGCGGGCTGCGGCAATCCGCTGCTGGTGAAGGCACTGGACGATCTGCGGGACCAGACGGCGCTGGTCTCCAGCGCGGCCTGGGCCCGGCAGCCGTCGTGGGAGCAGGAGGCCCGCGAACACCGCGAGATCCTCGCGGCTTCCCGGGCCGGGGACTCCGACCTCGTACGGACCTTGATGCGCGGCCACATCAGCGCCTTCGTGGCCCGCAACTTCCCCGAGAGCGAAGCGGAGTAGGCCACAGATGACCGTGGACACGCATGACAGCACGACGTCCCTGGACGATCTGCGCGGCAGACTGTCGACGGTGGTGGCCATCCCGGTCACGCCCTTCCACCGGGACGGCAGCGTGGACTGGGACACCCACGCGGCCCTGATCCACCGCCTGGTCGGCAACGGCGTCGAGGTGGTCACCCCCAACGGCAACACCGGCGAGTTCTACACCCTCACCGCCGCCGAGACCCGGCGGGCCGTGGAGTCGACCGTGGCGGCGGTCGCCGGCCGGGCCGAGGTGGTGGCCGGCGTCGGGCTGGACATCGCCGGCGCGGTCGCGGCGGCCCGGCACGCCCGGGACGCCGGGGCCGGCTCGGTGATGGTGCACCAGCCGGTGCACCCCTACCGGTCCGTCGAGGGCTGGATCGACTACCACCGCGCCATCGCCGACTCGGTGCCCGAACTGGGCGTGGTGCTCTACGTACGCGACCCGCGCGTCTCCGGGGCGCAGATCCGTACCCTCGCCGAGCACAGCCCGAACGTGGTCGCCGTCAAGTACGCCGTCCCGGACCCGGTGCGCTTCGCCTCGGTCGCGCGGGACGCCGGGCTGGGGCGTTTCGCCTGGATCGCCGGCCTCGCCGAGCTGTCCACGCCCGGCTACTGGGCGGTGGGGGCGACCGGTTTCACCTCTGGCCTGGTCAACGTGGCGCCGCGGTTGTCCGGCGCGCTGCTGGACGCGCTGCGCGCCGGCGACTTCACCGGGGCGATGGCGGTGTGGGAGACCGTCCGCCTCTTCGAGGAACTGCGGGCGGCCGACGCGTCGGCGGACAACGTCAGCGTGGTCAAGGAGGCGCTGGCCCAGCTGGAGCTGTGCGGATCGGCGGTCCGGCCGCCGTCCCGGGTGCTGCCCGACGACGTGCGGACGAAGATCGCCGGGCTGATATCCGCCTGGCGGGAGGGTGGTTGGCTGTGAGCGACGACGCGACCGGGCAGGTCACGCTGCGCAGCGCCGCGTGGTTCGGGCAGGGCGCGACCGGCGGCGAGCTGCGCGCCTTCAGCCACCGCTCGCGGATGCGCCAGCTCGGCTACCTGCCCGAGGAGCACCTGGGCAAGCCGGTCATCGCGATCCTGAACCCGTGGTCGGACATCAACCCCTGCCACATGCACCTGCGGGAGCGTGCCGAGCAGGTCAAGCGCGGGGTGTGGCAGGCAGGCGGGTTCCCGCTGGAGTTCCCGGTCTCCACCATGTCGGAGACCTTCCAGAAGCCGACGCCGATGCTCTACCGCAACCTGCTGGCCATGGAGACCGAGGAGCTGCTGCGGTCCTACCCGGTGGACGGCGCCGTGCTGATGGGCGGCTGCGACAAGACCGTGCCGGCCCTGCTGATGGGCGCCACGAGCGCGGCGCTGCCGGCGCTGGTCGTCCCGTCCGGGCCGATGCTGCGCGGCCACCACCGCGGCCGGACGCTGGGCAGCGGCACCGACCTGTGGTCGTACTGGGACGGGCACCGGGCGGGCCGGATCGACGAGTGCGAGATGGCCGGGGTCGAATGCGGGCTGGCCCGCTCGCCGGGCCACTGCATGACGATGGGCACCGCCTCGACCATGACGGCCGCCGCCGAGGCGCTGGGCCTGGCGCTGCCCGGTTCCTCCGCCATCCCGGCCGTGGACAGCGCCCACCACCGGATGGCCGCCGCCTCCGGGGCCCGGGCCGTGGCGCTGGTACGTGAGGGGCTGACGCCGGCGAAGGTACTCACCCGGGACGCCTTCGAGGACGCCGCCGCCACGGTGCTGGCCCTCGGCGGCTCCACCAACGCGCTGATCCACCTGATCGCGATGGCCGGCCGGGCCGGCGTCGCGCTCTCGCTGGAGGACTTCGACGCCATCGGCACCCGGGTGCCGGTGCTGGCGGACGTGCGGCCGGTCGGCGCGCACCTGATGGAGGACTTCTACTACGCCGGCGGCCTCCCGGCGCTGCTGGCCCAACTGGCCCGGGTCCCGGGCGCGTTGCACCCGGACCGGATGACCGTGACCGGCAGGCCGTTCTCCTCCTACTACGCGGACGCCGAGATCCAGGTGCCGAAGGTGATCCGCACCCCCGAGGACCCGGTGGCGTCCGAGGGCGGGGTCGCGGTGCTGCGCGGCAACCTCGCACCCGGCCGGGCGGTGATCAAGCACCTGGCTGCGGACCCGAAGCTGCTCACCCACACCGGTCCGGCCGTGGTCTTCGACTCCTACCCGGAGCTCAAGCGCCGGATCGACGACCCGGCGCTGGGCATCACCGCGGACACCGTGCTGGTGCTGCGCGGCGCGGGACCGCTCGGCGGGCCCGGCATGCCCGAGTACGGCATGCTGCCGATCCCCGCGTACCTGCTCGAACGCGGGGTCGAGGACCTGGTGCGGATCTCCGACGCCCGGATGAGCGGCACCAGTTACGGCACCTGCGTCCTGCACGTCGCCCCCGAGTCGCACGCGGGCGGCCCGCTCGCCCTGGTGCGCACCGGGGACCTGATCACCCTGGACGTGCCGAACCGGCTGCTGACCCTCGAGGTGGACGACGAGGAGCTCCGCCGCCGCCGCGCCGCCTGGCAGCCGCCCGCACCCCGTTTCGAACGCGGCTACGGCGCGCTCTACGCCGAGCACATCACCCAGGCGGACGCCGGCTGCGACTTCGACTTCCTGGCCCGGCCGGGATACGACCCGGCACCCGACCCGCACTGAACCACCCGGCCCCGCTCCGCATCGCTGTTCGGACCCTCTTGTACCGGCTCCACCCGGGAGGTTTTCCCACCCCCGGTCCCCGCACGTCAGCTGCTCGTGACCTGTACCCGACGAAGGGCCGCAATCGTCATGTCCGAGTTCGACGGAAATCTGTCCCGCCGCCTGCTGATCGGCGGCATGGCCGCCGCCTCGGCCGCCCCCGTGCTGGCCGCCTGCGGCTCCCCGAGCAGCGGCGGCAGCCCCGGCAAGACCGCCGCGGCCGGCACCCTGGCCACCAAGCCGTCCAAACCCGTCACGCTGAACATCCTGGACGTCGCGGGCAACCTGGCGCTCACCAAGCCGATCATCGACGCCTTCAAGGCCCAGCACCCCGACGTCGTCTCGCACATCACCACCACCACCGGCACCGCCCCCGACCTCGCGCCGAAGGTGCAGGCCCAGCAGCAGGCCGGCAACGTGCAGATCCAGCTGGTGCTGACCGGGACCGACGGCCTGGCAGCCGGTATCCAGAAGGGCCTGTGGTACGACCTCAAGCCGTACTACGACCGCTTCTTCCCCGGACTGATGGCCGGCTACAACGGACCCGCCGCGTCCATGGCGACCCTCGCCCAGGACCAGGGCATCGAGCTGGTCACCACACCGGGCGGCCCGCTGCTGGAGTACGACCCGGCCAAAGTGACCTCCGTGCCCACCACCACGGACGCCCTGCTGGAGTGGGCCAAAGCGAACAAGGGCAAGTTCCAGTACGCGCAGCCGCGCAACTCCGGCCCCGGCCGCACCCTCCTGATGGGCCTGCCGTACCTGCTGGGCGACTCCGACCCCAGCGACCCCACCAACGGCTGGTCCAGGACCTGGGCGTACCTGACGGAGCTGAACAAGTACACCGCCCCCTACCCGCCCAAGACCTCCACGGTCATGACCAACCTGGCCCAGGGCACGGTGCACGTCATCGCCAGCACCATGGGCTGGTACATCAACCCCCGGGCCCTGGGCACGGTGCCGGCCGGCATCAAGGCGGCCAGGTTCGACAACCTCACCTGGGTCACCGACGCCCAGTACGGCGTCATCCCCAAGGGCGTCTCCGACGACGAGCTGATCGCCACGATGCGGCTGCTGGCCTTCGCCCTCACCCCGGACCAGCAGGCCGTCACCTACGACCAGGGCTACTTCTACCCGGGCCCCGCGGTCAGGAACGTGGCCCTCAGCCAGGCCCCGGCCGCCTCGCGGACGACCCTCCAGAAATACGGCGACACCGAGTTCGACGGCTGGATCTCGAAGTTCCCGGCCAAGAACTCGCTGCCCGCCACCGCCCAGGTCACCGCGTTCGACCTGTGGGACAAGAAGATCGGCTCGACCAAGTGAGCACGGTGACCCCTGGCATGAGCCCACGGAAGGCCCCTCCGCCGGCCGCGGAGGCGCGCAAGCGCTCCGGGTCCCAGCTCGACGAGTTGCGGCTGCGCGGGGTCAGCCGCGCCTACGGCGGGCACCTCGCCCTGCATCCGCTCGACCTGACCATCCGCGGCGGCGAGTTCGTCGCCCTCCTCGGTCCCTCCGGATGCGGCAAGACCACGGCGCTGAACTGTCTGGCCGGACTCCTCCCGCTGACCGGCGGCGAGATCGTGCTGGACGGGAAGCGGGTGGACACCCTGCCGCCGGAGAAGCGCGGATTCGGCATGGTGTTCCAGAACTACGCCCTCTTCCCCCACCTGACCGTGCGCGCCAACGTCGCCTTCGGGCTGAAGATGCGCGGGGTCGGCAAGCAGGAGACGCGGGCGCGGGTGGCCGAGGTGCTGCGCCTGGTCCGGTTGACCGACCACGCCCACAAGCACCCGGGCCAGCTCTCCGGTGGACAGCAGCAGCGGGTCGCGATCGCCCGCGCGATCGTGATGGAGCCGCCGCTGGTGCTGATGGACGAGCCGCTGTCCAACCTGGACGCGGCCCTGCGGCTCCAGATGCGCAGCGAGATCCGGCGTATCCACCAGGAGTTCGGGCTCACCACCCTGTACGTCACCCACGACCAGGAGGAGGCGCTGTCGCTGGCCGACCGCCTGGTGGTGCTCCGCGAAGGCCGGGTCAGCCAGGTCGGCACCCCCGCCGAGCTGTACGAGCACCCCGCCGACCCGCACGTCGCCGCGTTCATGGGCTACCGCAACCTGCTGCCGCTGCGCGTCGCCTCGGCCGACGCCGCCGGCGCCGTCGCCGAGGGGCGGGGTCTGCGGCTGCGCGGCACCCCGGCCGGCGCGCGGCCGCCGCAGGCGGGGCAGGACGTCGTCGTCGCGATCCGCCCCGAGGACCTGCGGCTCGCCGTGGCGGGCGAGCGGCCGCTGAGCGAGGCGGTCGCCGAGATCGTCGAGTACCACGGCCGGGTGCTGCACGTGGAGGCCGTCACGCCGGACGGCGACCGGCTGTACTTCACCGCCCATGAGCAGGTCCGGCCGGGAGAACCGGTGTCCCTCGCCGTCGACCCGGAGCGCGCGCTGATCTTCCCCGCGAAGGACGGTCCGGCCGCGGAGAACGGTGCGCCGGCGGACCGGGACGGCGAGGCCCGCGCGGCGGCGGGCACGGCGGACGGAGCCGCCGGCCGGCCGGGTGAGCACGGTGGAGAGCCCGACGGGCAACCCGGGGCGGAGGGCGCGTCATGACCGCCCCGGTCCCCGAGGTGACCGCCCCCGCCCCGGGCCCGCCCGGCCCGGCGGCCAAAGCCGCCCTGCGCCACCGCCTCGCCGAGCGGGGCGTGGACCGGATGCTGCTCCTGGTGCTGCCCGGCGCGCTCGCCGTCGTCGCGCTGTTCTGCTACCCGTTCCTGTACGGGCTCCAGTTGTCGTTCCAGCCCTCGCACGGCGGACCGCTGGGCGCGTACCGGCACTTCTTCGCGGACCCCTTCGCCCGCAAGTCCATCTGGGCGACCTTCTCGCTGGCGATCCCGGCCGCCCTGATCAACGTCGGCGCGTCGGTGCCCATCGCGTACCGGATGCGCCGCGACTTCCGCGGCAAACGGCTGCTGCTGGCCCTGCTGGTCGTGCCGATCACGCTGGGCACGGTGCTCACGGCGGAGGGCATCCTGGAGTTCTACGGTCCCTCCGGGTGGTTCAACCGCACCCTGCACCTGCTGGGGCTGGCGGACTCGCCGGTCCGTCTGACCATGAACTACACGGGGGTGCTGCTGTCCCTGATCATCAGCGGCTTCCCCTTCGCCTACCTGCTCACCCACTCCTACCTCTCCGGCATCCACCCGAGCCTGGAGAAGGCCGCGTCCACCCTGGGCGCCGGCTGGTGGCAGCGCTTCCGCCACATCACCTTCCCGCTGCTGCTGCCCGGCCTGATGACCACCTTCTGCCTGACGTTCGTGATGGCCTTCGCCGTCTTCCCCTCCGCGATGATGGTCGGCGACCCCGACGGCAAGACCCACGTGATCTCCATCGAAGCGTACGAAGCCGCCCTGCAGCGCTTCGACTACGCGCAGGGCTGCGCCGACGCGATGATCATGACGGTGCTGATGTTCGCCGTCCTGGGCGCGGTCACCGTCGCGCGCTCCCGTCTGTACACCGGAACCACCGGAGGCAAGGGATGACCGCCGTACTCAGTTCCCCGCCCGCGTCCACCCCGGCGCCACCGGCACCCGGCCGGCGCCGGATCGTGCTGCGGCCGGGCACCTGGCTGACCTGGGCGGTCCTGGCGTTCTTCTTCGTCAACCTGCTCGGCGTGATCGTCACGGTGCTGCTGAACTCCTTCGGCCGGGCCTGGTTCGACCACTGGCTGCCCAACGGCTGGACCGGCCACTGGTACAGCGACGCCTGGAAGGAGTTCAGCCTCGGCCAGGTGCTCGGCACCACGCTCGAGGTGACCCTCGCGGTGGTGGTGGTCTCGCTCGTGCTCGGGGTGCCCGCCGCGTACGCGCTGGCCCGCCGGTCCTTCCCCGGGAAGAGGCTGCTCACCACCCTGTTCGTGCTGCCCATCCTGGTCCCGCCGATCGCCTACGGCATCCCGCTGGCCACCGTGCTGTACAAGTTCCAGCTGGCCGGCTCCGTGACCGGCGTGGTGCTGGCGAACCTGGTGCCGTCCATCCCCTTCGTGGTCTTCACGATGACGCCGTTCATCGAGCAGATCGACCCGAAGATCGAGCACGCGGCACGGATGTGCGGCGCCTCCACCTGGACCGTGCTGACCCGGATCGTGTCGCCGCTGCTGCTGCCCGGCATGCTCGCGGCCGGCATCCTGGTACTGGTGCGCACCTTCGGCATGTTCGAGTTGACCTTCCTCACCTCGGGGCCGACCAGCCAGACCCTGATCGTGGCGCTGTTCTCCGCCGTGAACTCCGCCGGCATCCGGGCCACCCAGTCGGTGGACGCCATGGCCGTCCTCTACACCGGCTCGATGGCGGTCCTGCTGCTGATCGCGCTGCGCTTCGTCAACCCCACCCAACTCGTCGCCCGCTCCCACGACTGACCGGCCCCGCCACCATGAACCCCGCTCACCCACGGGCAAACCTGCGTCCAGACCGCCGGAAAGCCGCTCGAACTCGGCCCAGGACGGGGCGGGCGGCTTCTCCAGCAGGACGTGCGCCCCGCAGGCCGCCGCGGTCAGTGCCAGGGGAGTGTGGGTGTGGATCGGCGTGCAGACGATGACGACCCGGGCCCCGGTCCGCTCGACCAGCGCTCCCAGCGAACTCGTATATGACGTACGAAGTATGATGCGTCGAAGGTAGGAGCGGCCGGGGGAGCGTGTCAACCACGGCGGCAGGACGTTCGTGCGGCGTGGGCGAGCTGTCGCACCTGCTGGCGGCGGCCGCGGTCCTGCGGGGCGCCCTGAGGCGTCCGGGGCTCGCCGGGCGGGGGAGACGGCAGCCCGGCCCGGCTCCTGGCAGTCGGGGGTGTCTGCGGAGCCGGGCCGGGGGTTTCGGGGCGGGGGCAGGCCGTCAGGTGCCGGGGGACGGGGCCGGGCCGCGGTGGTCGACGGCGGGCCCGCTCTCGACGCGCGGCGCGGTGCCGCCTTCCTGGGCGCGGCGCGGGTCGGCGTCGATCATGACGGTGCACACCACGGCGCCGACGACGAGGACGCCGCTGACCCACCACGCGGCGGACGCGCTGCCGTGCACGACGGACTTCAGGATCAGGTCGGCCTGGGCGCCCTGGTGGCGGTGGCCGGTGAAGTAGGCGGCCGCGGCGTCGGCGGCCAGGGTGTTGCTCAGCGCGAGCCCGATGGCGCCGCCGACCTGGCGGGCCGTGGTCTGGAAGGCGGAGACCGCGCCCGAGTCGCGTTCGGCGACCCCGGCCAGCGAGGCGTGGGTGGTGGGGGAGTAGCTCAGCCCCATGCCGACGCCCAGCAGCAGCCAGGCGGGCAGCACCCCGAACAGGTAGGAGCTGTGCTCGGACAGGGTGGTGAACATCCACACCCCGGCCGCGGTGAAGGCGAGGCCGGGGCCGACCAGCCAGCGGGTCGGGACGCGTCCCATCACGCGGGCGACGACCTGGGTGGCGACCACCATGACCGCACCGACCATCGGCAGGAACGCCAGCCCCGCCTTCAGCGGCTTGTAGTGCATGACGGTCTGGAGGTGGTAGGTGGCGAACAGGGAGATGCCCATCATGCCGAAGTTGAGCAGCGCGGCTCCCAGGAAGGAGCCGGCGCGGGTGCGTTCGGTGACGACGCGCAGCGGCAGCAGCGGCTGCCGGATGCGGGTCTGGGAGAACAGGAACGCGCAGATCAGGACGGCGGATACGGCGAGCAGGCCGATCACCAGTGCGGAGTCCCAGCCGCGCTCGGGCGCCTCGGACAGCCCGTAGACCAGGGCGACCGGGCCGAGGCAGCCGAGGACCGCGCCGGTCGGGTCGAGGCTGATGTCCCGGTGGCCGCGGTCGCGCGGCAGGGTGGCGACGCCCAGCGCGGTGACGGCGACGGCGAGCGGCACGTTCACGTACAGGCACCAGCGCCAGCCGGCGTACTCGGTGAGCACGCCGCCGACGATCAGCCCGATCGCGGCCCCGCTGCCGACGATCCCGCTGAACAGGCCGAACGCCTTGGCGCGTTCCCTGGTGTCGGTGAAGGTGGTGGTCAGCAGGGACACCGTGGCCGGGGAGAGGATCGCGGCGAAGACGCCCTGGAGGGCGCGGGCGGCGATCAGCGTGCCGGTGTCCGGCGCGGCGCCGCCGATCGCGGAGACGACGGCGAAGCCGACCAGGCCCACCAGGAAGGTCCGGCCGCGGCCGAAGCGGTCCGCGAGCCGGCCGCCGACCAGCAGCAGCCCGCCGAAGGCCAGGGCGTAGGCGGTCACCATCCACTGCCGGTTGGTGTCGGACATGTGCAGGGACTGCTGGGCGGAGGGCAGGGCGATCTGCACGATGGTGCCGTCGAGCATCACCATCAGCTGGGCGGTGGCGATGACCGCGAGGACGTACCAGCGGTTGCGGTGGGCGCGGTCGGCGGCCGGGGCGCTCCCGGCACCCCCGGCGCCCTTGGTCAGGGACGGGCCGGCACTCATGCGGGGGACCCCTTCTCGTGGCCGGGGGCGACCCGCAGCTTGGCGAGCAGGCGGGCGAACTCGGCGCGCTCGTCCGCGGTGAGGCCGTTGACCAGTTCGTCGGCGAGGGCCTGCTTGCCCCACTCGATCTCCTGCATCAGCGCGTTGCCCTTGCCGGTGAGGCTGACCAGGATGGCGCGCCGGTCGTCGGGGTCGGGGGTCCGCTGGACCAGCCCGCGGCGCTCCAGGCCGTCGACGAGCGCGGTGACGGTGCGCGGGGCCACCTCGAAGCGCTGGGCGAGCGTGCTCATGCGCTGCGGGGCGCCCAGTTCGTAGACGTCGGTGAGCAGGCTCGCCTGGGAGAAGGGCACCTGGTGGCTGGCGAAGACGGCTCCGGCGTGCCGCAGCAGCGGTGACACGGCCTCGGTGAGGGCCGAGACGAGCCCGGCGGCCGCGGGATCTTGGGGCACGGACACTCCCTGGTGAGTCGGTGCACATCTTGAGTGTGTGCTCACTATGTCATGGTGCTCACTGAACGGTCAAGGAAGCATTTCCGGCGGGCGTCCGGGGAATTCCCGCATATACATTCCAAAAGGTCCGCCCTTTTATGGCCGTCCGTGGGGCGGAAGGGGCGGGTGTGACAAGCTCCGGTGTTCGGTGATCACGCTGCGCGACGGGCTGGCGAAGCCGACAAGAGGCGCATCCCCGCCGAATTCGCAGGCTGGAATGTTTTGCTTGCACTTTGCATTAGCGTGTGGTTCAATCGCCTGGTTGGGAGCCATTGTGTGGAGGATTTGCGAATCTTTTCGATCGCGCCTCGCCGCGGGCGGTGCCGGTGACCCCGGAATCCGCGCCCATGTGGTGGCCATCACGTTTGATGCCGAGACAACAACGGGGGTTGTGTCAATTGGCTTCGCTGGCCGAGCGAAAGAACGAACTCGCCGCACTGTGCAGAATGGTGGCGGCAGGGAAGAACGGGAGCGGGGGAATCGCTTTCGTCAGCGGTGTGGCGGGCAGCGGGAAGACCGCTTTACAGGTGGAGGCGGCCCGCTGGGCGGCCGGGCAGGGCGTCGCCACCGTCACCGTCTCCTGCTCCCCGCTGGAACGGAATGTGCCGCTGACCGTCATACGCCAGGTCTTCGACGCGCTTCCGATGGGTACGGAACGCGCCGGGCGGCTGGGCGAGCTACTGGCCGAAGGGGCGCGGGCCGACGCCGACGGGGCCGCCAAGGACCTCACGCCGGACCACGCGAGAGTCGCCGAGGGACTGTGGGAGCATCTGCTCGCCTTCTCCGAGCGCACACCCGTCGTGCTTCTCCTGGATGACGCACAGAATTCCGACGTCATTTCCCTGCTGTATCTTCTCTATTTCGCCCGCCGAATGCGCTCGGCGCGCGTCTCCATGGTGCTGGCGGAAACCGACGGACTGCCGCCGCGTTTTCCGCTCCTGCGGGCGGAGATCATGCGGCTGCCGGGGCTGAACCATATCCGCACCGGGCTGCTCAGTCCGGTCGGGGTCGCGGAACTGCTCGCCGACCGGATCGGCGCCGAGAAGGCCGTTCTTATGGGTACCGGATATTACGACATCAGTGGGGGAAGTCCCCTGCTGCTGCACGCATTGCTGGGTGATCTGGACGATTCCGCACCACCGGCCCGCGGCCACCGCGAACCGGTGGTCGGGGAGCACTTCGCCCAGGCCGTCGCCGCGTGCCTGGGCCGCTCCGGGCCGATGACGCGAGAGGCCGCCCAGTGGGTGGCGCTGCTCGGTGACAGTACCGGCAAGGAACTGCTGGCCGAGTGCCTCGGCACCAGCCGGGACACCGCCCACCGGCTGCTGCGGATGCTCGACTCCGTCGGCCTGACCGGTGGCGGGCGCTTCCGCCACCCCGCCGCCGCGGCCGCCGTCATGGACCGCATCGCCGAACCGGAGCGCGCCGGGATGCAATTGCGGGTAGCCCGCATGCTGTACGACGCCGGCGCCCCCGCCACCGAGGTCGCCAGCCGCCTCCTCGGCTCCGCACGGGAGACCGAACCGGGCACCGAGCGCGCACAGTGGGAGGTCTCGGTGCTGCGGGAGGCGGCCGACCGGGCCCTGACCGACAACCGCGTCGAGGAGGCCATCGCCTGGCTGCGCCAGGCCCACCGGCTGTGCGCCGACCGCTCCGAGCGCGGCGCCATCCTCTTCCGGCTCGCCCGCATCCAGTGGCGGCACAGCCCGATGGCGGCCCTGCGCTGCCTGGACCAGATGACCAAGCCGTTCGTGCAGGAGCGCTACGGCACCCCGTACACGCTGCTGCTCGTCCGCTACCTGCTGCGCAGCGGCCGGCACCAGGAGGCGCAGGAGATCCTGCACCGGCTGCACCGCGACGCCGACTCGCTGCCCGAGGAGGTGTGCGCCGAACTGCGGCTGCTGGAGATGTGGCTGGCGGTCACCTTCCCCTCGGTGGCCGAGCGCTTCCCCTACGACCAGAGCCTGGTGGTGCGCCGCAGCGGCCCGGTCACCGGGCGCGACGAACTCCAGTGGCAGGCCACCCGGCTGCTCGTCGGAGTGCTGGGCGGCGGTGCGGACAGCGGGTTCATCAGCGAGGTCGAACAGGCCCTGCGGCTCTACCACGTGGCCGAGGCCACCGTGGAGCCGCTGGCGATGGGGCTGTCCGCGATGATCTTCGCGGACCGGCTGGACAGCGCCGGCTCCTGGTGCACCACCTTGATGGCGGAGGCCGAGAGCGTCGACGCCCCCGCCTGGCGGGCCACCCTGGCGGCGCTGCGCGCCGAGATCGCCGTGCGCCAGGGCGACCTGGGCCACGCGGTGCGGCTGGCCGCGCGGGCCCTGAAGGACGTCGACGCCGAAGGGTGGGGCGTGGAGATCGGCAGCCCGCTGTCCACACTGGTGCTCGCCCACGTGGCGATGGGCCGCACCGAGGAGGCGGGCGCCTGGCTCCAGCTCCCGGCCGCCGCCGGGCGCCACCACGGCAGCCGGTTCGCCCTCCAGTACCGCTACGCCCGCGCCCACCACCACCTCGCCGCCGACCGCCCGCACGCCGCCCTGCGCGACTTCGTCGACTGCGGCGCGCTGATGCGGCGCTGGAGCCTGGACGCGCCGGGACTGGCCCTGTGGCGGGTCGGCGCGGCCGAGGCGCTGCTGCGGCTGGGCGACCACACCCGGGCGAAGGCGCTGATGGACGAGCAGTGGGCACTGCTGGCGGGCAACCGCACCGGCCGCAGCGCCGGGATCGCGCTGCGGCTGTGCGCCGCGGTCGCGCGGCCGGAGCAGCGGCCGACGCTGCTGCGCCAGTCCGCGGAGATCCTCCAGGGCTGCGGCGACCGCTACGAGCTGGCCCGGACCATGGCCGACCTCGCCGACGCCCACGAGGCGGTCGGGGAGAGCGCGCGGGCCCGGCACGCCTCGCGCAAGGCGCTGCGGCTCGCGCAGGCGTGCGGCGCCGCCGGCATCGTCAGCCGGCTGCGCCCCGCGCAGAGCGCGGAGCCGTCCGCCGCCGACGAGGTCCGGGCGCCGCGGTCCGCGGCGAGCCCGGCCGCCGTGCCGGCCGACCCGATCAACGAGCTGAGCCGGGCGGAGAGCAAGGTGGCCGCGCTGGCCTCGATGGGCTACTCCAACCGGGAGATCGGCGACCGCCTGCACGTCACCATCAGCACCGTGGAGCAGCATCTGACGCGGGTCTACCGGAAGTTGAACGTCAACAGCCGCGAGGACCTGCCGACCGCCGGGCTCCAGCCGATGGTGCCCTGCTGAGCACAGCGGCCGGCCCGGCGCCGCGGGGCGGGGGAGCCCCGACCGGGCTCCCCCGCAAAGCACCGCTCGTACGGTCCGGCGCCGCGGCCCGCCGGCGGCAGGTCGCGGGCGCCGGTCAGCGCACGCCATGGCGCTCCAGGACGTCGGCGGCGCGGGTGGTGCCGCCCGCCTGCCGGATGTGCTCGCGCATCGCGGCCAGGCTCGCGCGCACCTGCGGGTCGTCCGCCACCGAACCGACGGCGTCCAGCAGCACGTCGCCGGTCAGGTCGTCGCCGCCGGGCACCTCGGTGCCCAGGCCCAGCGACACCGCCTGACGGGCCACCAGCTGCTGTTCGCGGGCCTGCGCGGCCAGCACCAGCGGTGTGCCGCAGACCAGCGCCTCCATCACGCTGCCCATGCCCGCCTGGCAGACGAACGCCCGCGCGTGCGGCAGCACCGCCAGGTGCGGCATCCAGCGGTGCACCTCCACCTGCGGGGGCAGCGGGCCGAGTTCGGCCGGGTCGACGCCCGCGCGCCCGACGGTCAGCACCACGTGCCAGGGGCTGTCCGCGAACGCCTTCACGCAGGTGCGGAAGAACTCCGGGCGGTTGCCGTAGGAGGTGCCGAGCGAGACCAGCACCACCGGCCGGCCGTCCGCGGGCGGCTGCCACCCCGAGGGCGCGGCCGTGTCCAGGCACGGCCCGACGAACACGTGCCGGTCGTCGAACGACTCGCCGCCGGGCTGGAAGGCGCGCGGGAAGAACGCCATGCGCAGGCCGCGGAAGCCGGTGACGAAGTCGAGCGGGGAGACGTCGGCGGCACCGTACGCGGCCAGCAGCGCGGTCAGTTCCTCGCGGAAGCGCCGCACGGCCGGGCGCTGCCCGGCGCCCTCCTCGACGCCGCCCTCGGCGCCGCCCTGGAGCATGGCCGCCAGGGAGAAGCCCGGGTTGCTGGTGCGCTGCGGCAGGAAGACCGGGGAGACCTCCACCGCGGGCGCCTGCCACAGCCGCGCCAGCAGCCGGCCGGCGGGGTTCATCGTCGTGTCGTAGACCACCACATCGGGCCGCTCGTCGGCGAAGTGGCGGGTGAGCACCGGCAGCAGCGCCGCGGACTCGGTGATCGCCGCGGTCATCGCCAGCGGCAGCCAGTCCGGCGAGTCGCCCGGCGCGGCGGCCGCGAAGTCCGGGACACCCGGCTCGTACAGCAGCGTCCGCGCACCCGTGGCGGCGGCCTCGGCGGCGAACCGCTCGGTCGTGGCGTACGTCACCTGGTGGCCGCGGCGCACCAGTTCGGCGGCGACGGGCAGCGTGGGGCGGATGTGCCCGTGGGCGGGGACGGTGAAGAAGAGGTAGCTGCGCGGGTGCGTCAAGGGGACTCCTCGGAATTCGGGGGCCGGCGCGGCCGCTCGCGTGCCTGCCGTGGCCGGCGCGCGTGCGGGCCCGCCGCATTCCGGTCCACCGGTCCGTCGTGGAATCCGGGTCCGGTCCGATGAAAGGCGGAACACCGGAGAACGCCGGGAACTCCCAGGAGAATCGGGGCAGAATGCGGGCGGAGGCAATGCGGGCGGACGGAATACGGCGGACGGAATGCGGGGCGGCGAGGCCGGCGGCCCGGTCGCCGGGCGCGCAGGGCGTTCCGCCCGCTTGCCCGGACGATAGCGGTGCCACTGTAATGGGCGCCGCGAGCGGCGGTCCATACCCTTATCCGCGGCGCGGGGGCCGCCGGGCTAGGGGGTCCTAAGGGTTCAGCTCGGGTGGGGGTGGCTCCGTAGGTTCAGTACGGGGCGGGTCGCGAGGGGCACGTTCCGGCCTGCTGGCTGCGGCGACGCGGTACGGGACCCACCGGTCCCGGCGCGCGGGCCGCGGTCGCGGCCGACCGCCCCACCGGCGCACCGGCCGGACGAACCCGGAGAAGGGATGGCAGGGGTGGAAGTCAGTCTCATGGGCCTGGCGGGAATGGGCTGGATAGCGAAGTCGCTGACCGCCGCCGCGGAACTCGATCTCGCCGAACACCTCGAGGGCAGGCCGATGACGGCCGAGGAACTCGCCAAGTCGACCGACACCCACCCGGAGACACTGGACGCGCTGCTGCGGATTCTCTCCGCGCTCGGCGTCTTCCAGCGCGAGGAATCCGGGGTGTACCGCAATTCCGCGCTGTCCGCACAACTCCGCGACGCGCACCCGCAGTCCATGCGGCACTACGTGATGCTGTCGGGCGGCCTGTACGCCGACACCTTCACCGCCCTGCCGCACACCCTGCGCACGGGCGAGTCCGCGTTCCGGCACCTGCACGGCACCCGCATCTACGAGTACCTCGAGGCTCACCCCGCCGACGCCGACCTGTACGACCGGGCGATGGCGGACCTGGCCCGCCCGGTCGCCGCGACGCTCGCCGACGCCTACGACTTCACCGACGTGCGCAGCGTGCTGGACGTCGGCGGCAACACCGGGGAACTCCTCAAGGGCCTGCTCACCGCCCACCCGCACCTGACCGGCGTCTGCCTGGACCGCCCCGACGTGTGCACCCGGGCCGCCGCCGAACTGGCCGCCGCCGACCCCGGACTCGCCGCCCGGCTCACCTACCACCCCGGCGACTTCCGCACCGAGGTCCGCGCCGGCGCCGACCTCTACACCGTCAAGAACGTGCTCCACAACTGGAACCACGACAACAGCGTGGTCATCCTCGGCCGCATCCGCGAGGCCATGGAGCGCACCGCCGCCGACCGGCCGGGCGGCGTACGGCCCCGGCTGCTGGTCATCGAGCCGCTGATCGAGTCCGGCCTGGACTGGATGCGCGTGCTGTTCCAGATGGTCGTCTGCGAGGACGGCACCCGCGGCCGCACCGACGAGGTGCAGCGTGCCCAGATCACCGAGGCCGGCCTGGACGTGCTGGACACGCTGCGGCTGTCGACCGGGCACACGGTCCACATCTGCGCCGCAGACCGCTGAGCCGGCCCGCCGAGCCGACCGCTGAGCCGCTCGCCGAGCAGCCCTGACCAGTAGACCGCTAAGGAGCCCCTGCCGTGACTGTGCCGCAGTCCCTGCTGACCAGCGCGCCGCCCGCCTGGAAGGTCCTCAACGACGGCGGCGACGAACCCCTCGTGCTGGCCGTGGACTTCGCCGTCTCCGGCCGCCCGGAGTCCACGTTCAAGGAACTGGCCTGCCTGCTCGACCCCTGCACGCCGCTGTGGGAGACCCGGCAGCCCGAGCCGGCGCAGGCCCGCACCTTCGGCGGCGAGGACTTCGCGGCGTACTGGGCGGAGGCGGTGCGCGGCACCGGCCGCCCGGTGCGCGCGGTGCTCGGCTACTGCGTCGGCGCGCTGTACGCCGGGCGCCTGGCGCAGCTGCTGGCCGCCGAGCAGGACGCGGCACCGGCCGTGGTCCTGTTCGACCCCGAGCCGCCGAGCCCGGCGGGGATGACCGCCGACTTCCGCGCCGCGGTGGCCCGGCTGTCGTCGGTGCTGAGCCCGGAGGAGTCGGCGCTCGCCGCGCAGGCCGCCGAGGAGGCCGCCCGCGACAGCGGCAGCATCGCCGCGCTCGGCACCACGCTCACCGGGATCTTCTCCGACATCGCCGGGGCCGCCTTCACCCGGGCCGGGCTGGACGCCGAACTCGCCGACGAACTCAGCACCGCCTACCAGGCGTTCGTCTCCTACATCGCGGCCGCCGGGGACTTCGACCCGGTCGCGTCCTGGGCCGGCGCCACCGCGCTGACCACCTCCCGCACCGACCCGCACGCCCGCCACGCCGGGCAGCGCCGCTTCGTCGAGGCCGACCACGACGACATCCTGCGCAGCCAGGCCACCGCTGACCTGCTCACCGACCTGCTCGGCTGACCCCGCGGCGCGCGGCCGCGACAACGCCGGCCCCCGGCCGGCCGCGCCGGCACCGACCGCCGGCACCGACCGCCGGTCACCCCCCCCACCGACCACCGGACACCGGACGACCGACCGACCACCGGGCCACTTGGCACCAGCGAAAGGGTGAACCACCGTGCAGCCAGCAGAGAAGGCGAGACCCGCCGACGGCGCCGCGGCGGCGCTGCTCGCCGCACTGACCCGCAAACGGCGGCTGGACGCGGCCACGCCCAAGGAGAGCGCCCTGTGGCTGCTCGACCGGCTGCTGCCCGACGCCGGTGTCAACAACGTGCCGCTCGCCGTCCGGGTGGAGGGCCGGCTGGACCCGGCGGCGCTGCACTCCGCCGTCGAGGCCGTGGTCCGCCGCCACGAAGTGCTGCGCACCGCCTACCTCGACCGGCAGGCGGGCCTGGTCCGCGAGGTGCTCGACCCCGACACCCCCGCACCGCGCCCCGAGGTGCACACCATCGGCGACGACGGGCTGGACAAGGCGCTGCGCGCGTTCGCCGCGGACCCGATCGCCTGCGACGGCCGGCTCATGCTGCGCGTGGCGGTCTTCCGCGGCCCCGCGGCCGACACCCTCGCCGTGGTCGTCCACCACCTCGTCTTCGACGCGCTGTCCGTCCCGGTCCTGGTCGCCGAACTGGCCGCCGCCTACGACGCGTTCGCCGCCGGCCGGCCGCTGCCGGACGAACTGCGCGCCGCCGTACCCGCGCTGCGCGCCGCCGAGCCGACGCCGGACAGCCTCGCGTACTGGCGCACCGCGCTGGACGGCTTCGACCCGGCCGGCCTCGACCTGGACTGCGCGGCCCCGGCCCCCGCCCGGCCGGATCTGGCGGGCGACACGGTGCTCCAGGTCCTGGACGACGAGACCCGGGACCTGGTGCGCGGCCTCCAGCGCACCCTGCGCGCGCCAGAGGCCGTGGTGCTGCTGGCCGCGTTCGGTGTGCTGCTGGCCGCGCACGGGGCCGGGCCGGACCTGGTCGTCGGCTCGCCGGTCAACATCCGGCCGCCCGAGGCGCAGTCCGCGATCGGCTACCACGTCAACACCCTGCCGCTGCGGCTGGCCGTCACCCCGGACCGCGGCTTCCGCGACCTGGTGAAGGACGCGCGCACCGCCTTCTTCGGCGCGCTCGCCCACAGCGACGTGCCCGTCGACGCCCTCGCCCACGAGACCCGGCGCGAGACCACATCCTGGCGTGACACGCTCTTCCAGCACATGTTCAACTACGTGCCGGCGGCGCCCGAGGCGGACCTCACCCTCGGCGGGCTGCCGGCCAGGCCGCTGCATGTCGAGACCGGCTACAGCAAGTTCGACGTCGAGCTGTTCGTGCAGTCCGCCGCCGACCGGATCGGCCTGCGCCTGCTGTACTGCACGGATGTGCTCGACCGCGCCGACGCGGAGGCCCTGGCCCGACGGTACGCGGCCCTGCTGCACACCGTCGCGGCCGAACCGGACCGGCCGGTGGGCGAGTTGGACGTGTGGAGCGCCGCCGACCGCGCGCTGCCCGGCGCCGGCACCGTCCGTTCGGCGGCCACCGCCGCGGTGGAGGCCGACCGCGACCTCGACGCCTTCCGGGTCCTGGCCGGCGGCCCGGCCCTGGGCCTGCCGGACGCGGCTGCCTGGGCGGCCGCGAACGGCGGCTACCCGTACGTCGTGCACCCGCTGGACGCCCGGCACACCGCCGTGGCCGGCCCCGGCGGCAACCGGCTGCCGGCCGGGGTGCGCGGCGAGGTGTGCCTCGTCCGGGCCGACGGCGCCACCCATGTGCCCACCGGCTGGATCGGCCGGCTGCGGCACGACGGCGCCTTGGAGCTGTACGGCCGCGCGGACCGCGTCTGCCGCCCGTACGGCCGCGTCCTGCACCCGGAGCGGGTGGAGGCCGCCCTGCGCGCGCACCCGGAGGTCACCGCCGCCGCGGTGGTCCCCGCGGGCGGGGAGACGATCGCGTTCGTCACCGCCCCCGACCGGCCCGGCCTGGCGGACTCCGTGGCCGCGCACGCCGCCCGGCTGCTGCCGCGCGCCGCACTCCCGGCACGGGTGGTGCGCACCGACGTGCTGCGGCTGCGCCCGGACGGCACACCGGAGGCCGAGGAGCTCCTGGCGCTGGCCGCGCGGCAACCGGCGGACGGCCAGGACGACAGCGACGGGCTCGTGGGCGAACTGCGCGGACTGTGGTGCGAGCTGCTCGGTGTGGAGACGGCCGCGGCGGACGCCAACTTCTTCGCGCTGGGCGGGCACTCGCTGCTCGGCGCCCACCTGGTGCGGCGCGTCGAGGAAGTGACCGGGACCCGGCTGAAGCTGGCCGACCTCTTCGACAGCCCCACCCCCGGCAGCCTCGCCCGGCACCTGCGGGCGCTGCGCGACGACGCCTGAGCGCCGCCACCTCACAGCCGTAACACGACCGACCGCGCCACCGACCACCCTGAGGGCCACGCAAGTGGCAGGACCCTCGCCGTTCCCCCCGACGGCGAGGGTCCCCGGGCCGTCCGGCCGCCGCTGAACTCGCGTGAAGAAGAAAGACGACGGGAGCCAAGAACGTGTCCGAACACCGTGGCAGCGCAGCCGGCTTCGCACTGTTCTCGCCGCCGGAGGCCGTACTGCCCTGGGTCCTGAGCGGGCCCGGCGCCGCCGCCGTGGGCGCGCGTGCCGCGGCCCTGCACCGGTACGCCGCCGAGGCCGGCACCTGGGACCCGGCCCGCGTCGGACACGCCCTCGCCGCCGCTGACGCCGCCGCGGCCGCCGACGCCGGTCCGGACGCGGGCGCGTACCGCGCCGTGGTGCTGGCCGGCGACCGCACCCCGACCCTGGAGGCGCTGGACGCGCTGGCCGACGGGACCGGCCACCCCGCGCTGACCGCCGGCGCACCGCTCGCCGCCCCCGGCGGCGGCCCGGTGTTCGTCTTCCCCGGCCAGGGCCCGCAGTGGGTCGGCATGGCGAGCGAACTCATGGAGACCGCACCGGTGTTCGCCCGCCGGATGCACGAGTGCGCGGACGCCCTCGACCCCTACCTGGACCACTCGCTGCTCGACTCCGTGACGGGTGCGCCGGGCGGCCCCGCGCTCACCGGCGCCGACGTGGTGCAGCCCGCGCTGTTCTCCGTCATGGTCGCGCTGGCCGGCCTGTGGCGCGCGGCGGGAGTCGAACCGGCCGCCGTCCTCGGCCACAGCCTCGGCGAACTCGCCGCCGCGCACGTCGCCGGGGCGCTGTCCCTGGACGACGGCGCCCGGGTCGTGGCCCGCTGGAGCCAGGCGCAGGCCACCCTGGCCGGCCGCGGCGACATGGTGTCGGTGCTGCTGCCCGCCGCCGAAGTCGCCGACCTGCTCCAGCAGCGCTGGCCCGGACAGCTCGTCGTCGCCGTGGAGAACAGCCCCGGCGCGACCGTCGTCTCCGGGGACAGCGACGCGGCAGCCGACCTGGTCGCACACCTCACCGCCGGCGGCGTCCACGCCCGGCGGGTCGACGTCGGGCTCGCCGCGCACTCCCCGCACACCGACGCCATCCTCGACCGCGTCCGGGCGGACATCGCGCCCATCCGGCCGACCGCACCGCGTATCCCCGTCTACTCCTCCGTCCTCGGCGGCGCGCTGGACGGCACCCCCATGGACGCCGACTACTGGGTCCGCAACCTGCGCTCCACGGTCCGCTTCGCCGACGCCCACCGGGCGGCGCTGGCCGCCGGGCACCGCACCCTGATCGAGGTCAGCCCGCACCCGGTGCTCACCACCGCCATGGAGGTCACCGCCACCAGTGCCGCCGTGCCCGCCGCGGTGCTGGGCACCCTGCGCCGCAGGGAGGGCGGCCCGGCCCGCTTCACCGCCTCCCTCGCCGAGTACTGGGTCGCCGGCGGCGCCACCGACCTGGGCGCCCTGCTGCCCGCCGATCAGCAGCCGCCGCTGCCGCTGCCCGCGGCCGTGCGCACCGGCGGCCCCGACGCCGCCGGGTCCCGTACGACGCCGTCGGACGCGCTGCGGGACCGGCTCGGTCCGCTGGATTCGGCCGAGCGCCGCGCGCACCTGCTGGAGGCGGTGCGGGACGCCGTGGCCGCGGCCGGCACCCCCGGGGACGGGGACGAGGACGAGGACGGGGCCGCGGACACCGCCGCTGTGGACGCCGGGCGGACCTTCCGCGACCTCGGCATCACCTCGCTCGCCGCCGTCGCCATCCGCGACCGCCTCACCACCGCGACCGGCCTGCGGCTGTCCCCGACCGTCGTCTTCGACCACCCCACGCCGGACGCGCTCGCCGCCCACCTGGACGCCGAACTGTTCGGCGCCGCCGACCCGGGGCAGCAGGCCGCGGCCGGTCCCGTCGCGCGCCCGGACGAGCCGATCGCGATCGTGGGCATGGCCTGCCGCTACCCCGGCGGCGTGGCCTCGCCCGCCGGGCTGTGGGACACCGTCGCCGCCGGCATCGACGCGGTCGGCGGGCTGCCCACCGACCGCGGCTGGAACCTCGCCGACGGCTACGACCCCGAACTGCGCGCCCCCGGCACGTTCTCCCAGCACGAGGGCGGATTCCTCCACGACGCGGCCGAGTTCGACGCGGAGTTCTTCGGGATCTCCCCGCGCGAGGCACTGGCGATGGACCCGCAGCAGCGGCTGGCCCTGGAGGCCGCCTGGGAGGCCGTCGAGGACGCCGGGCTGGACGCCCGCGCCCTGAAGGGCTCCCGCACCGGGGTGTACCTCGGCCTCATCGCGCAGGACTACGGCCCGCGCACCGGAGAGCCCACCGAGCGGGCCGGCGCGCTGGAAGGGCACCTCTTCCTCGGCAGCACCGGCAGCGTCGCCTCCGGGCGGCTGTCCTACGTACTCGGCCTGGAGGGGCCCTCGCTGACGATCGACACCGCCTGCTCGTCGTCGCTGGTCGCCCTGCACGCGGCCTGCCAGTCCCTGCGGACCGGCGAGTGCGACCTCGCGCTCACCGGCGGCGTCACGGTGATGCCGAGCACCGGCATGCTGGTTGAGTTCTCCCGCCAGCGCGGCCTGTCCCCGGACGGCCGCTGCAAGGCGTTCTCGGCCGGCGCCGACGGCTTCGGGCTGGCCGAGGGGGTCGGGATGGTGCTGGTGGAGCGGTTGTCGGATGCGGTGCGGCTGGGT